>NZ_JAUBOV010000011.1:18039-99526 GCF_036700405.1 Microcoleus sp. T3_D1 | reverse complement strand
TAGGGGCGGTGTCCCCGTGCCCGCCCCCGCTGGTAGGGGCGGTGTCCCCGTGCCCGCCCCCGCTGGTAGGGGCGGTGCCCCCGTGCCCGCCCCCGCTGGTAGGGGCGGTGTCCCCGTGCCCGCCCCCGCTGGTAGGGGCGGTGTCCCCGTGCCCGCCCCCGCCGTTAAATCCATCCGTGTATCCGTGTCCGCATCCGTGTCGTGCTCCTCTTCCTTCTCAAAAAGATTCCACTCACCGCTTTCGACTTGGCGGTATTTCCAGGTAAGGCCCGACTCATCGATCGCCTGAGTCCAAGCTTTGTAAGCCTGATCCAAGCTTTCCCACCAGGCATCCATACCCGCGCCAAGTTCCCAAGCGCGGCGGACTACAGCAGCCAAACGTCGATCGCCCCGTCCGACAAAATCCTCCATTGCCGAAATCCGCACATCAGTGTAATTCACCTTGACGCCCCGCATCCCCCGAAACTCTTCCTTCAGGAGTTTTTGCTTGCGGGAAAACTCAGCAGTAGAAACCGAGTGCCACTGAAAAGGAGTGTGAGGCTTAGGCGTAAAATTAGAAATTGTCAAGTTAAAAGTCAGTCCCCGCCTGCCATTGATCCTGCATTCCCTGTGCAGCCAGCGGACTGTTTCGGCGATGCCCAGAACATCAAAATCTGTTTCTCCGGGCAAACCGATCATAAAATACAGCTTGATTTTATCCCAGCCGCGATCGACCGCAGTTTTGACACCCCGAAGCAATTCTTCGTTGGTCAAACCTTTGTTAACGATGTCGCGCATCCGCTGAGTACCAGCTTCCGGCGCAAAAGTCAAACCGCCTTGCCGCGTCCCGCCGAGAATGTCGGCAATATTATCGTCAAATCTGTCAACCCGCTGACTGGGTAGAGACAGAGAAATATTTTTATCTTTCAGGCGATTTTTGATTTCCATGCCGACTGCTGGGAGTGCCAGATAGTCGGAACAACTCAGGGAAAGCAGGGAAAACTCGCTGTGCCCGGTGGCTTGCATCCCTTGTTCGATCGCCTCTACGACTTGCTGAGGTTCGACATCGCGCGCGGGGCGAGTCAGCATTCCCGGCTGACAGAAGCGACAGCCGCGGGTGCATCCCCGGCGGATTTCTACTGTCAGTCTGTCGTGTACTGTCTGGACGTAGGGAACCAGGCCGATCGAATAAGCTGGTATCGGAGTCGCCACGCGGCGCAGAATTCGTTCTGGAACTTGCGGGCGGTTGGGATGAACAGAACCGTCGGCCGCCATATCGTAGAATTGCGGGACGTAGACACCGGGAATTTGCGCTAAATCCAGCAGCAATGCTTCTCGGCTCAAATTATTTGTTTTGCCTTCTGCCAAAATCAAGCCAATTTCTGGCAGCAACTCTTCTCCATCTCCCAAAGCGATGAAGTCAAAAAAGTCCGCGTAGGGTTCGGGGTTGGAAGTTGCCGTTTGCCCGCCAGCAAAAATCAGCGGCATTTGACCGTTTTGGGGATTGGTCGCTCTTTCTTGCCAAGTTAGGGGAATGCCGGCTAAATCCAGCATTTCCAGAATGTTTGTTGCTCCGAGTTCGTAGCTGAGGCTGAAGCCCAGAATATCAAATTCTGTGAGCGATCGCCTCGATTCTACGGCAAACAGCGGAGTTTTGGTCGTTAGCGCAGCCCTCGGAGAGGATCGCAGTTTTGCTGCCAAGTCGGCGGCGGGCAAATAAGCCCGATCGCACAACTGCCTCGGCAAAGCATTCAAAATGTTGTAAAGGATGATGTGCCCCAGATTGGAAGCACCAACTTCATACACTTCTGGGTAAGTGAGAACCCAGCGCACAGACGCCGCGTCCCAAGGCTTGTGCGTAGCCCCCAATTCGTTTCCCAGATAACGAGCAGGCTGATTAATCTCTGCTGTAAGTAATTCTTCGACTTTTACTGCCACGGCTCGACTCGCTAAATAGTTGCGACTCTTAAGCAGCCTACCTTAAAATCTGCCAACACGCCAACGACAGTCGTCTGTCTTTTCGGCCATTTAACCGAATTTGCTGTGTTTTGTTGCCTGTTCTCGTCGATGAGGAGGCTTTATCAGTGTTGTTTTACGCAGGAGTTTTCGGCCTCAAAGCTATCGACATTTTCAAATATCTCAAAAACTCGATCGAGTTGGCTGAGTTCCAGAATCATCTTAATCCCAGGGGATACCGAGCAAAGACTAAACCGGCGCCCAATTTTTTTCGCCTGCTTGAGGCCGGAAACCAATGTCATTAAACCGGCACTGTCAATAAATTTTACTTCGGCCAAATCTACGAGTACCGCTACCACTCCGGGGGCTGCAATTGCTGTCGTTAGTTGTACGTCGAATTCTCCGCAGGTGGCTGCATTCAGGTAGTCTAGGGGTCGAATCACCGTAATTGGTTTATGGGCAAGAAGTGTCTGCATATGTCAAACCTATGATTGCTACGTATTTTCAACTACTGCGCTGGACGGATGTAAGCCTAAACCTACTTGATTACTCTGAGCCTAACTTAATTTGAGGCAAACTGACCAGTTGTTGTCAGTAGTTTTACTGAATCTTTATTTATTGACTCTTTTTTATGAAGTTTTGCGTAAGATTTGGGGAGGAAACGTAAGCTACTATACTATTTTTTATTTAGGTCTGCAGGTTGAGTCTTGGTAACTATAAAAATTGCGATCGACTTTGCCCTAGCTGTTAGATAAAACTGAACAATGTAATTTAAATCACTTATGAGTTCTGATCTAGATCACCTGTTTGCTCGACAGTTTAGAGGAGAATAAAACTGTACGGAGTTCTCCGACTTACTATGCAAGCAACTCATGCTATTCGTCAACTTGTAGAAAAAGCCCTCTACATTAAGCAGTTGACGCCTGACATTGAAAACGAAATCAATTACGAGCTCACCCGTTTGGGGTACATCTCGGATATTGATTATGAGGCTTTAGAGTTATTAATGGATGAAATGGATGCCGGTCGGGTGCAATTGGTATCTAGCCGTCGATAGTGGGAATCGGGCGGCGAGTCCACATCCAAGAATCAAAAAATCCTTGCACGGCGGGCAATAGAGGAGTGTTATAAGCATTTACGCCGGCCGAATATTTTTCTAATGAAGCATCTCGTTGCTGAACTTAATATTTGAGGAGATACTGTTAAGGGCGATCGTCCCTGCACCTCCGATCAAAAGCTAAAAACTTTGACTTAAATTAAATCTATAACTTTTGGGGTATGACAAATTAGGTTAATTGTAACTAAGAGTCATGCTTAATAAAGCAGCTAATTGCTGAACTTGATATTTGAGGAGAGACTGTTAAGGGCGATCGTCCATGAACCTCATACAATTTTAGATTTTAGATTTTAGATTTTAGATTTTACAAATAGTAATACTGATGATTATCGGGGTTTGGAACTTGTCTACAGTTGCATTCCTTTTAGAAACTGCTATCACTATCAAAAACTACACACTGTGACCTAAATTAAATTTCTAACTTTTGGGACTTGACAAATTAGCTTTAAGTCTAATTCATACTAAAAAAAGTTTTTCGGCAGGATTACGACTAAGGGCAACAGTCACAAATAAAGCTTAAATTTTAAGTACGTAGTGCCAGTTGGCCTTAGTCCTAAGAATTATTATCCGATCGCTCGAATGCCAGAAAATTGATGTGTAGTTACAACATCCGTCATCCCGGAGTCAATCTAAAATCTAAAATCTAAAATCTAAAATCGTTCGATCGCGCCGCCAAACTTGCCACCACCGCCACCAACTCAGCAGGCTCGATCGGCTTGGGCACGTAAATTTGAAAACCTTGCTGCAGTGCCCGTATCCGTTCCTCTACCCTACCAACCGCCGTGAACGCCAACGCCGGAATTTCCCTGTCCGCCATCCGCGATCGCACTTGCCGCAGCAAAGCCTCTCCATCAGGGGTCTGCATCTCGATATCGATCGCCAACACATCTGGATTCAGCCTTTCAATCGCCTCCAAGGCTTCGATTCCCGACCTAGCGGTCTCCACCAAGGCCCCGCAATCTTCGAGCACTGTACAGGTAAAATCGAGGGAATCCGCGTCGATATCGACCACCAACACCCGCACTCCCGAAAGATTGCTGCTGACAAAAGACTCCTTTACAGCGGCTGGCGGCTGGCTTTGAGGAGCCCCAAACTCCCCCGACCCGGAAACAGAAAATCCGCCGTCGCCACGCGGCTGTTTAATTGGCAATCTCACCAAAAAGCTCGCTCCCTGTCCCTTCCCAGCCGATGCCGCTTGCACCGTCCCCCCGTGCATTTCCACAAAATGACGCACTAGGGCCAAACCCAAACCCAATCCGTTGTACGATCGCCTTATAGAGCTGTCAGCTTGGCTGAACCGCTCGAAAACGTGGGGCAAAAACTCTTCCGCAATCCCTTGTCCCGTGTCGCTGACCTCAATTTCCACACTAGCGGGCGACAAATTCTTACAGCAAGCGGATTCCTCACGGGTCATCGTCCCCTCCACCTTCCGCACCGCCACCCTCACCTGTCCGCCATCGGGAGTAAACTTAATCGCATTCGACAGCAAATTCCACGCCACCTGTTGCAAGCGGCCGGCATCGCCACAAATCCGCCCCACAGTTGGGTCGAAATCCGTCACAATTTCAATATTTTTTGCCCCAATCGCGGCCGCGAGAGTCTTTATCGCAGCCTCAACAGTCGAAATCACATCCACCCACCGCAAATTCAGCGACAGTTTCCCGGTAATAATCTGCGACACGTCCAGCAAATCGTCGATCAGAGTTGCCAGCGAGCGCGTATTGCGGTCGATCGTTTCCAGAGCCCGAACAGTCGTTTTTTCGTCAAACTTGCGGTTTCGCAACAGTTGTGCCCATCCCAGCATCGCATTCAGCGGCGTCCGCAATTCGTGGGACAAAGTTCCTAGAAACTCGTCTTTAATCCGGTTCGCCCGCGCCAATTCCTCGGCTCGATCGTGCAGTTCTCTTTCCAACTGCTTGCCAACCGTCAAATCGAGAATAAAAGCCACAGATTCTTGTCGCTTTTGCGCCAGCAAAACATATCCGATCAGCACCGGAATCCGGCTGCCGTCTCTCCTCCAGAATTCCTTTTCGTAGGGAGTGCAAACTCCCGTTTCTTGTGCCTCTGCAATCCCCTTCTCGTCAAGAGACCGGTACTCCGGCGGCGCGATCTCAATCCAGTTTAATTCCCCGCGCTGCAACTGTTCCCGCGTGTAACCCACTATCCGCAAAAATTCATCGTTTGCCTCCATGATACGGCCGTTAACATCCCCGAACATAATGCCTATTAAGTTAGCTTCGACCAACATTCTCAGCTTTTCTTCGCTAGCTTTGAATGCAGCTTCTGCTTGCTTGCGATCGCTAACGTCTTGGATGTAAGCCGACAAACCAGAATCGGAAGGATAAAAACGCACCTTCAACCACTTATTCCATAGCGGCACGAATTCTTCATACTCGATTGTTACCTTTTCTGCTACTGCTTTGGTCGCCATTTGGTAAAACTGTAAATCGACAGCCCAGGGAAATATTTCCCAAACCTTTTTACCGATCAGTTCTACTTTTGGTCTGCCTAAAAGCTCAATAGCTTGGTGGTTGACATAGGTATAGTTCCAATTTAAATCTACTGCAATAAAAGCATCGGTAATGCTTTCGAGAATGTTAGTAACTTGAGCGTTTGCCGATAGCAGCGCTTTAGCTGTTTCTTCTGCTTGCAACCTCGCTGCTTGTTCGCGCTCCAAAGCGGCAGCCCGTTCTTGTTCTGCCTGTTTTCGATCGCTAATATCGATGTAAGAACCGATGAAACCTGCAAAAGTGCGATCGGGCCTGTACCGGGGTACGCCCGTACCCAAAACCCAGCGGTATTCCCCGTCATAGCGTCTCAGGCGGCATTCGAGCCGGTACTCGCTGCCAGCGTCGAAGGCTTTTTGGTAAATATCCAGACATTCTGGCAAGTCCTCTGGGTGCAAGCTTTCCATCCAACCCGTGCCCCTTTCTTGCGCTAAAGTTCTACCGGTAAACTCCAGCCAAACTTTGTTAAAGTAATCGCCAAGTTGGTCAGTGTCCGACATCCAAATCATCACCGGCGCGGTATCTGCCATAATCCGAAATCGAGCTTCGCTTTCCTGCTGCTGTGCTTCGGCTTGCTTGCGCTCGTTCCGTTCTTGAACTTCCCGCAGGGCCCGCTGAATCGACGGCACCAAGCGTATCAAACGGCGTTTGAGAACATAATCAGTAGCGCCGCTTTTCAAAGTTTCGATCGCCACTTCCTCGCCCAAAGTAGCCGAAACAAAAATAAACGGCACTCCCGGACAAGTAGTGTGGGCGATTTCCAGTGCAGCTATCCCGTTAAAACAAGGCAGCATATAATCTGCCAAAATAATGTCAAAACGTTGTTTTTCCAGCGCCGTGGCAAAGTCTTCTCGATTTTCCACACACACCAGAGAAAATTGGAGCCCGCCATCCACTAGATATGCCTCAATCAGTTCGGCATCTAGGGGACTGTCTTCTACTAAGAGGATATTGAGCGTTTTCACAAAAATTCCTTTTACTTAAATATTAATTCCCGGATACAAAATTTGATCTGGCTGCGGCTTTAAGTGAAGCCCAAAAAAGTCTTGCGTTTTCAATGGCATAAAAAAATGTAAAAATCAATTGGTTTCATCAGAAAAATGGGTAGAAACCCCGTCCTTCTAGGACGGCTTTACAATTTAATTTGTAATGCGCCACGAGTTGTAAGACAAAAATTTACAATCTGCGGGCGATGCGTTTTGAGTTAGACGCTTGCCAGTTTTTAAATCGTGCAAGCTAATTGTTTTCCGGTACGGGTCTTTCTTTGTTGGAGATTCTTGCCAACCGCCAACGTAACAAAATCCGTATTTAGGGTGTTTAACAATTGAACCGCGCTTAAACCCGATACTAATTGTGCCACCATAACGAGGGCGAATATGACCTGTGGAATGTTGCAAGCGATGGAGCTGTCTGCGATGACACTCAAGGGGGATTACTTCTGTTAGCTTGGTGTTGTCGGGTCGAATGTGTCCTCCCGTGTACCAATTAGCCAACACCCAAGAATCAACGCAGTGAGCCTCAAACTTGTTTGATAGTTTCTGTTTTGACTTTTGGAGTCCTAAATTTTGACGCAGTTCGTAAGTATCGTTTCCCGATCTAATCTCAAGATGGGCAATCTTTATGAGTTCAGAATAGAACCAGTGTTTGCCTACTTCTAAGGGGCTAAACGATACGTTCCACACGGGCGAGCCGTTTTTCCAAGTACGGGCTTTGATGTCCTCTACAACAAAAGCTGATACGGGAAACATAGAGGTTAACCAATTAACTATCCTTAACTTCCACTGCCACCTTGACTTAGTAGATGGGGGTATGCGATTTTTGTTAACTAATCTGTTAGCTCGGTTTTGACGGCATGGAGTATTCCGAAATCGCCTCGCACGTCGCATATTGCGCCTGACCTCAACATGGTCTTTTACCCAATCGATCGCATGGGTTTGGATGTTTAAGTAGGTATGGGATTTAGATTTAACGGTAAATCCTTCACGCTTGCTGCCTGGATCGATGCCAACTGCTATTGGTTGATAATTGTGGCTTGAAGGTTCTACATTCAATCGAACACAAAATACCCCCTTTTTCCAGAATGGTGCAGCCTTACCTGACTTAATCCAACGCTTTGCACGGCTTGGGGTAGTCGGCATTAGGGGTCTATTTTCACTGTTGACAACGGGTACAAACATTTACGGTAAGTCCTATTTCTAGGTATATATTTCCCTTCGCCACTAGCACATCCGAGCGGTTAAAAACTAGGGAGGCATTCTTAACGTCTGGTGGGATACCACTCCCAGATGGCTCAGTTTGTCTTAAAGACGCAGGCTAGACACTGTTTTAGTCTTGAATTAAGAAGGTGGTAAGCCTTCCTCTTTCAAGCCCCATGCCTTTAGGCTGGGGTTAGTGACATCTCAATCCTAACTTGTAACCAAGTCTATTGCTGCTTGCCGCGAGGTGAATTCCCGCTCTGACTTGATTGGCTAGTACGCTTGTTTTTCCTTAACTTTCGTCTGCTTCCAAGGAATCGGCACCGCTGGAGTCTTGCTTCTATGCAGCAGTTTAGCTATACCCTGTTGAACAAATAGTTTCGCGCTTCTGGCTAGAAACAACTAGCTATGTAGTAATTTATCTCGCTTGCTACTAACTACTGCTACCTCGTTTGGCAGATTATTTTTTTTTGTAGTGATGCACGAGTTAATTCTATATTGCTTTGCCACTCCTCTCAAACTCGAATTCCCTTGAATTCTCCCCTTATTTCCTGAATATCGAGCAATCGTGTCAAAAAAAGTCAAAGTTGCTGGTATGTCTGCTTTACTTTTTGCCGGATTTGCCTACCATGCAAGTGTTTCATGGTAGGCAACTGTTGCCTTGTTTATCGTAGTTGCCCCTCAAAAATTACCCTTACTTTAATAGCGACTGGTTACATTGCATCTACCCAAAGATATATTTTTCCAGACACACTGCACTCAACCTGCAGAGATTGCCCTGAATTAGGTAAAACTCATATGTTGCACCTTTTTCGAGAACAGGCAAGATGCCTGTTCCACAAAGAGTGAATTTGATTGTGGGATGGGCAGGAGAGCCCGTCCATAAAAAGCTTATGGAAAATGGTGCAAGATATAAGTAAAACGAAGTGCCACCCCACCGAAAATCTGAGAAAGTTCGATCGACCAATTAATTTCCGATACCAATCACAGAAAATTTTATTTGGACTCGCTACACTTCGACTCCCCGGCTGTCTCAGACCACGAATTTCAAAGGTGGTACCCGCCACGTGATTTATCCGTGGAATCCATCCAAAATCGAAAATCTAAAATCCTCAAGCCCCCCCATTTATCCGTGGGGTCGCCTCTAAAATCTAAAATCTAAAATCTAAAATCTAAAATCGATTGACCGATCGGCTTATTGATTGAACCGACCCAAAATGTCTTAAAATATACAATACGGTGATCTGCTGCACAGCCCGCATATATTAAAATCAAGCGCCAACTTGCAATAATTCTTTAAAATAGAGGTACAGCACCGGCGATCCCTAACTCTTCCCCCTTAGAAAGGGTAGGGTTTAGCAGAATTGAAGACGATCGTCTATGGTGACATCCAGTAAAGCCCGTGCAGTTGCTTTAGTCTCAGCTTTATTCAGGTTATTGGGAACCAGTTACGAGGAGATTTGACCCGCCGTGCTCCAACGCATCAAACAAGACTTAAAAAACGACCTGATCGCAGGACTATTGGTAGTGATACCCTTAGCTACCACCATCTGGCTGACAATTACCGTCGCCAGTTGGGTGATCAATTTTCTCACCAAAATTCCCAAGCAGATCAACCCTTTTGACGGACTCCACCCGATTTTGGTGAATCTGCTAAATCTTTTAGTAGGGCTGGCTGTACCCCTGCTGAGCATCTTAGTCATCGGCTTAATGGCCCGCAACATTTTCGGTAAGTGGCTGCTAGACTTTGGCGAACGGGTGTTGCAGGCAATTCCCCTAGCCGGTTCGGTTTACAAAACCCTCAAACAACTGCTGGGAACCCTCCTCAAATCAAACGACAAATTTCGCCGCGTGGTGTTAGTGGAATATCCCCGGCGGGGAATCTGGACTTTAGCATTTGTGACCGGTACGATCGAGAGTAACGACATCCCACCTCACCTTTCCGGTGAAACCCCGATCGGCATTTTCATCCCCACCACTCCCAACCCCACCACCGGATGGTACGCTATAGTCCCGGAAGCAGATTTAGTCAATTTGTCAATGTCGATCGAAGATGCCTTTAAAGTCATCATCTCCGGCGGCATCGTCAACCCCAGCAACTCAGTTCCAGTAAACCCCGAAAACATCAAGGGCAAAACACTCGAACCCTTGGTATCCGAATCAAGATACCAGGCTGTCCCAGTCGAAGAAGATTGAACCAAGACATCTTTAGTGGCCCTTCAGTTGACAGTTGACAGTTGACAGTTGACAGTTGACCGCAAAAGGGCGACCTCTAGCTGGAAGGAAGAGGATTGGAGTAATGAATAGTCTTCTTTTAATTTCTCCCGATCAGGCTTGGGGCTTTAAACCAATTCTTTCTGGTAAGGCCGTGTAAACTTTCCCCATAGCAGATAATATTTCGACAAAACCAGCCCAAACCGAGAAAGGCTATACTCAGAAACCCGGTTTCGAGCATAAATCTTGGGTTTGACAGCGAAGTATCTGTAAACTACCCGCCGCTGGCGAGTCAGACGGCTGGTTTTGTACCGCTTTTAGTCGAGTTTTCTGCTAAAGTTCAAGTCCGCGCGCGATCGAAAAACTTCCTAAATTCTCAATCCCTATCTAAAAACTATGAAAAAAGCCCGCGAAACAGCACGCGAACTCGCACTCCTCGGCATCAGCCAACTGCCGGCGAATCCAGAACTCTTAGAAGCCAAGAAACTGCAAGATGTTCTCCTCGCCGCCATCCGCACCCTGACAACAGAAGTTCAAGAATCCCTAGAAGCAGCAGCATCCGAAGTGCAGCGGAGTAGCGACAAACTGCTTGCCAGCGAAATCCGCGCCGCCGATATACAAAGTGCTAGAGCAATGGTGCGGGAAGCAGTCGAACTCACCCAAACCGCCATCAACCGTCTCGGTTCAGCAATGGAGTTTCCAGAACTGATCCAGCTAGCCAACCAGCAAGATGTCCGCACCTACGCTTTGCAAATCCTGACCAAAGTCAGCGCCAACCGTGTTCAAATTGATGAATTGCTCTCGGAAGCCCTTGTAGACTGGCAAATAGAACGGTTGGCCCGGATCGATCGAGATATCATGAGAATCGCGATCGCCGAAATGCTATATCTCGGCTTACCCGAACAAGTCAGCGTCAACGAAGCCGTCCAACTCGCAAAACGCTACAGCGGCGACGAAGGACATCGCTTCATCAACGGAGTCCTCCGCCGAGTAGTCGATAAAATCAACGCAGAAGTTGTTAGTCCCTAGTCCTTACTCATAAGTCCTCCGGGTGCTGGGCGGGCACCTTACCCGGAGGGTGCAGGCCGGGGCGCAACCTTACCCGGAGTCATTAGCAATCCGCAATCCGCAATCGGCAATCCGCTCTAAACTAAGGACTAATAACTATATTCCCAATTTCCTATGGTATTTAATTGGTTTCGTCGCCAGTACAGCGAAAATAAATCTTCTGAAACAGAAGCAACCCCCGAACAGCCGCAAGATGAGTCGGCAAAATCCGCACCGGTTGAGCCTCAAACAGATACAACAGAGCAAGGTTCTCCTGCTGTAGCCGAAGATTATCTCAATTGGGCAAAAGCTGCTTACAAAAATATTCAAAAACAGCAAAAACCCGAAACAGAAGTTTCCGAGACAGCAGCGCCCGATGTTCCAGCAGCCGAAGCAGAAATCGCGACAGTTGCAGAAGTTGCAGAACCGGCGACTATTGAAGCAACGGAGCCGATCGAACTTGAACCCGCACCCACCGCACCAACTGTTGCAGAAGTTCCAGAAGTTGCAGAACCCGCAACAGTTGAAGCAACCGAGGATCTCGAACTCGATGCAGCAACGCCCGCAGAAATTCCAGAAACTCTGCAACCCACAGCCGGGGCGATCGACATTGCACCTATAGCTCAACAATTAGAAGTTACAGCAGAAAATATAGAAATTGCCGAACCTGCAACTGAGGTTGTAGAAACCGAATCACTCGCATCCGACGGCGAAGCAGGGGAAGCCCTGCCGTTTTGGGCCAGAGCTCAGGCCGATCGCATGGAGCGCATCGAACGCCTCAAAGAAACCGCCCTTGAAGAACCAGAGGTAATTGCAGCCGCCGCCGAGAGAGCCGCAATTATCGAAGAAATTCCCGGTTTCGCCTTTGACGAAGGCTTCCTGTGGTCTTCAGAAATCTTAGCCAGTCAAGGCCGCCGCCCAGACCAAGTATCCGTTGAAGAAATCACTTGGCTGCAAAAACTGCGGAAAGGCTTAGAAAGAACTCGCCGCAGCTTAATTAATCGACTAAAGGCGATCGTCGGTCAAGGGCCGCTCAATCAAGACGCGGTAGCGGAAATTGAGACTTTGCTGCTGCAAGCCGATGTCGGAGTCGCAGCCACCGACATCATTATCAGTCGCCTCCAAGAAAGACTCAGACAAGAAGTGCTGCCCCCAGAACAGGCTCTAGCCTACCTGAAAACCATTCTGCGCGACATTCTCGACGCTCCCTGTGCCGAAACCGCCGCCGGTAATCCCCTCTACAGCCTGACATTTGCCCCGGAAAAAGAGACTTTTAACATCTGGTTAATCGTAGGAGTCAACGGTGCGGGCAAAACTACGACGATCGGCAAACTTGCCCATATTGCCCAAAAATCCGGCTACAAAACCCTCATTGCCGCCGCCGACACTTTCCGCGCCGCCGCCGTCGAACAGGTAAAAGTTTGGGGCTCCCGCAGTGGGGTCGAAATTATTGCCAACCCAGGGAAAAATACCGATCCGGCTGCTGTCGTGTTTGATGCGATCGCCGCCGCCAGCGCCCGCGGCACAGAACTCCTGATCGTAGACACCGCAGGCCGCCTGCAAAACAAAAAAAATCTGATGGACGAATTAAGTAAAATCCGTCGCATTGTAGATAAGAAAGCCCCAGGCGCTACCGTAGAATCTCTACTGGTCTTGGATGCCACACTAGGTCAAAATGGTTTGCGACAGGCAGAAGTGTTCGCAGAATCGGCAAAATTAAGCGGAGTAGTATTGACAAAACTCGACGGTTCTGCTAAAGGTGGTGTTGCCCTAGCCGTAGTGCAGCAGCTTGGTCTGCCCATCCGCTTTATTGGAGTCGGGGAAAGCATCGAAGACTTGCGCCCGTTTTCTAGTTACGAATTTGTGGAAGCCCTACTCGATTTTAGATTTTAGATTTTAGATTTTAGATTGATGAGCTATCTGTGGTCGTCCCAATTTTTGGAGGCGGATACAGAGGTTCAAAATCTCAAATCCTTAACCTCAAACTACCATCGCAGGACTTGCGCCGAGCGCCACCCGGTGGCGAGTAAAAACTAAATATCTAGAAACAATACCTTCGTTCTGTTATTACTTGGTTGGGATCGAAGCGCGAGGCAAAGCAAGGGCGTCAAATTAAGCTCAAATGTAGTATCAGTCTGCTGTCTGATTGCACAGTCTTCCCGATCCCCCTGGCGCCCCCCTAATAGTCGGGGGGGACAGGAAAGGGTCAAAGTCCCCCTTCTTGTTAAGGAAATTTAGGGCCTATCTAGACTCAGCTATAAACGAGATTTCTTCAGAATTTCCGACTTAAGTTGATACCAATGTCCTAGTGTCCAACTTACTTCCTCAAACAAAACTGCTTGCTCGAAAAAAAACGGGTTTCTGTTCAAGGGGCCCGTAATATCAACTCCGCTAGCATCGGAATTGTAAAATCGAATCAACAGTCAATACTCAACTATCATTCAGTTCTTCGACTGACAGTTAACAGTTAACAGTTAACAGTCAACAGTCAACAATAATTCCGGTGCAACCGGAATTGATATAACTCCTCAATCATTACTCCGTCTAAGATCGAAAATCACAAATTTAAAATGACTGCTGTGCCTTTGCCTCGCCCCTCACCTCAACCTGCTGACCGCCCTTCGGGTCGCAATTCCACCGACGCGACGCCAGTATTTGCCCTCAAAGAACTGGTGGCGCGTTTGCACCGATATCAGCACAACGTTCAAGATATGTTGGGTTCGCTGGGATTTGCCCTGCGAAGTTTTAACAATCTCAACCAATTTTTGGAGTTGGTGCCTTTGGTGGCGACTCGCGTTACGGACGCCGACGGGGGAGCTTTAGTGCTGTTCAAACCCAACGGTCAAGTCAGGTTCCAGCAGTTGCACTGTCAGGAAGGACGGCAGTGCCAAGATATGCGAAAAGCGCTGGAAATAGCCACCAGGCAAGCTACAGCAGGTGCGGGCGCTACTGCTGGAACGTTTTCGGAAACCTCTGGGCAAACTTCTAGTCTAGACTTGCAAGTCGGTCGTTATTTGGGCCCGGACGTTCATTTGTTTGGGGCGCCAATTTTAGTCAACAATTTGGAACGCGGACGGCTTTATGTTTTTAGCAGCGATCCGCAATATCTCTGGACTCCTAGCAGACAGAAATTAGTTCGGTTGGTGGCGGATCAAACCGCCGTGGCTATTTGCAAAGACGAACTTACTGTTAAGTTGGCGGAAAAAGACCGCTTAGACAGAGAGTTAGAAATCGGGGCGGAAATTCAATTGCGGCTGCAACCCCGCAGTTGTCCGAAAATTCCCGGCCTTGACGTGGCCGCCCGCTGCCAAACTGCTAGCAGAGTCGGCGGAGATTATTATGATTTTATTCCCGCTGACTATGACCCGATCGGCAAGGAGAATGAGGGGGAACACCCCCCATCCCTAATTAAAAATCTCAAGTCCAAAATCGACAAGGGCCGCTGGAGCATTGTCATCGGCGACGTGATGGGCAAAGGAGTACCAGCGGGCCTGTTGATGACGATGACACGGGGTATGCTGCGGGCGGAGGTTTTGAACCGCCACTCGCCGTCGAGAATTTTGCAACATTTAAACCGGGTTATGCACGCGGATTTGGAAAATTCCCACCGTTTTGTGACTCTGTTTTATTCGGAGTATGACCCGAAAACTCGCGTTTTGTCTTACAGCAATGCTGCTCACCACCCGCCTTTGCTGTGGCAAGCTGCAACTAATTCGATTCTTCAGCTTGATACTTTGGAGGGAATGTTAATTGGGCTGGATGCTGATTCGCATTACCAAGAAGCAAGCGTGCAATTGCAGCCCGGAGATACTATTATTTATTACACAGACGGATTTACCGATGCTGCTAATCAAAGGGGCGATCGGTTTGATGAGGATAACTTGACCTCGGCTTTTCAGTGGGCCTGTCAAAATTACCAGCAGTCTGAAGAAATTTTGGATTATTTGTTCGATCGCGTACACCAGTTTATCGGCATCGGCAATCGTAACGAAGATGACATGACACTGGTTGTACTGAGGGTAACACCTTTAGCCGGAGAAAATCACCATGATAGTTAATTTAATGCCGGAAATTACTGCGGGATTAACCAGTTCGATTAATTGGAACGATGTCGATCCCGTGTTAGTTTTGAAATCTCATTTGAGTTCGACGGTGGTTTTGGCTCAAAGTTACGAAATTTTTACGAATTTCCAGAAAGCTTGGAACAATTTTGTTTCGACTGGTCAAATAGGAGCTTTTTTTATAGGTATTTTTGTGGGCTGGTTCTTGAAAGGGATTTTTCGTTAGAGTTATTGTCGCCGAAGGTATCTGGAACGGATTTAAAAGGTTTGTAGCCCAAAGTTCACTTCTTTCTGATGCAGCAAAACTTTCACAATTTTGTAGTCCAGACTTCAGTTTTTTCGGGTCAAAAGATGTATAAAAAGTTTGTAGTCGGGACTTGAGTTTTTTCTTACAAAATTTGGGAGGGAGGACTAAAGGGCCGACTACAAACCGGAAGAAGGACTAAAGTCTTTGCTACAAACCGGTTTTTAGAGACTTCTGCAACAGAGATATAATCTAGTTTTAGCTTCAGCAATGACAACACAACAAAAAACTTGGAGTCAAAGATTTGAATCGGCGCTGCACCCGGCGATCGCCCGATTTAATGCTAGTATTGGCTTCGATATTGAATTGATTGAGTATGACTTGACTGGTTCTGTCGCTCACGCTAAAATGCTGGCCAAAACGGGGATTATTTCCGCAGCAGAAGGCGAACAGTTAGTCAATGGTTTGGAACAGATCCGCCGGGAATACCGCCAAGGACTTTTTGTTCCGGGAGTTGATGCCGAAGACGTTCACTTCGCTGTAGAGAAGCGGCTGACGGAGATTGTGGGGGATGCTGGGAAAAAGTTGCACACTGCCCGATCGCGCAACGATCAAGCCGGCACTGATACTCGTTTGTATTTGCGCGATCGCATCGCCGAAATTCGATCGCAATTGCGGGAATTTCAAGGGGTTTTGCTCGATATTGCCGATCGTAACGTGGAAACTTTAATTCCCGGTTACACTCATTTGCAGCGCGCTCAGCCGATCAGTTTGGCTCATTACCTGTTAGCTTATTTTGAAATGACCGATCGCGATTGGGAACGTCTCGGCGAGATCTGCAAGCGGGTGAATGTTTCGCCTTTGGGTTGTGGCGCGCTGGCGGGGACGACTTTCCCGATCGACCGACATTATACTGCAGAACTCTTGCAATTTGACAAGGTTTATGCTAATAGCTTAGATGGAGTGAGCGATCGAGATTTTGCGATCGAATTTCTCGCTGCAGCCAGCTTGATTATGGTACACCTGAGCCGCTTGTCAGAAGAAATGATTTTGTGGTCTTCTCACGAATTTGGATTTATTACGCTCAAAGATAGCTGCGCTACTGGTTCTAGCATCATGCCCCAGAAAAAAAATCCCGACGTGCCGGAGTTGGTGCGGGGCAAAGCGGGGCGGGTGTTCGGTAACTTGCAAGCCTTGTTGGTAGTAGTGAAGGGACTTCCTTTGGCCTACAACAAAGATTTGCAAGAAGATAAAGAGGCTTTGTTTGATACCGTAAGAACGGTACAGGGTTGCTTGGAAGCAATGACCATTTTGTTGCGCGAAGGAATCGAGTTTAATGGCGAGATCCTCGCCGCAGCAGTTACGGAAGACTTTTCTAACGCTACAGACGTAGCCGACTACTTGGCCTCCAAAGGCGTTCCCTTCCGGGAAGCTTACAACCTTGTCGGCAAAGTCGTCAAAACTTGCCTTTCGGGGGGCAAACTCCTCAAAGATTTGACACTTGAGGAGTGGAAAGACTTGCACCCAGCCTTTGAGACAGACATTTACAGCGCGATCGCGCCTCAGCAAGTGGTGGCGGCTCGCAATAGTTACGGGGGTACCGGGTTTGAACAAGTGAGAAAATCACTTATCGCTGCGCGCGATCGAATCGCCTAAACATCGTTGAATTATTGGACAAATTCCGGCTGGCTATCTCTACGAAAGAACGAGCGTGTTTTCCACTCTGGTTCTAAGTTCGGCAGATAGCCTGACTGCTACACAAAACTTGGCTAAACTTATTTAAGTCTCACCATTCAATCAGGATTGCTCCTGAAGGGTCAGCTTCGGAGTTTCACCCAAGGGAGTCGGCTCGCAACTTGTCCACAGGCGTTAATTCGGGTGGAGCATCGCCCTAATTGAGTTAATTTTAGTTGAAGCTTTTAGCCATGAGTCATCCAATATTTTCAACCAATTTAACGAAACGCGGACTCCCGTTCGACCTTGTAATAGGCTGGTCAGTTTTGACTTGCACGCTCGGTTTACTACCCCAGATAATTAAGCCTTTGTTTTTGGCACTGATGTAATCATACCGCCCCGAATGTTAACCATTCAAGTTAAGTATGACTAATTTTAGTAAACTTTTTGGCTATGCAAGTCCAACTCAATTAATCTTCAGCAGCAGCCATGTCTTTGTCTCTGCCGCCACCGCTCATGGCGCCCATGCCACCGCCGTTACCGCCGTCAAATCGTCTTCTCTTGTTGGAGAACATATCTTGATTTCTCCGCTTGCGAAACTTGCGAGCGTATGCTTGATTTCGTTGTGCCTTTTCTTTCTTGAGATTGCGGCGCTTAGCCATTCTGACCTCACTAATAAACATTGACAGTCCCCGGGCTTTCACGCACGGGGATTCTTAAGTTTGACACTCTGTGCACTCTTGGTGACTGAGATTCTTGGTTCAGCGAATTCACTTGCTTGTGACAGGATTTCTCCCGCCCAAATATAGGTGTCTTCTCCCCAAGCGTAAATTCCGGTATGTCCTACCGTACTCGATCTGTTCTCTTTCTGTAGCTAGGTTTTGTTCAAATTTAGCTTTCGTGACGCGGCCACAACAATCGCAAGCGATATGGTTTAGGCTTCTGAGTCCTGTTAAGGAGATCGAGAACTTCCTTCAAGGTACTCCAATCGTTTCCCTCTAAGGCGTTTTAAAGTGAGGAACACGTCCAGCCCCACTGATATTATCAAAAGGAATTGGTTCGTCTCGTTGTCCACCCCTCCACAATCTCATAAGCATAGCTTATGAGATTGTGGAGGGGTGGAATCAGGAGTCTCACGCGCCTTTTATCCCACACTAACCTTCGATCGGTATAGTGTGGGGATTCCTGTCTGCCTAGCTAAACCGCAACACCGTTAGGTGTGACTACGCACTCAACTAATCCAGTTAAGTTATTACGTGGGCTAGTTATACTCAATTTTAGACCGATGACGATCATAGCACACCCGGTACAAGACCCAGAAAAAAGAACACCGGGATTCAAGTCGCTGGGAATCTGGGTGCGATGGGACGCAATGTTGTCAATCTTCCAGAATATTTCTATAAACTCTTGACAAAATACGACCAATGACGATTTATCCCGGTGACCGAAAATTTGGGTGCAAGCCCCGTCCTTTTAGGACGGCTTTAAGTAGACTTCTTGAAAAAGCGTTTCAACGTTTGCTCAGGATTGTGGTATAATCAGGTAGGAGGATAGAGCAAATGTTTCATTTAGTCTACGAATTCAAACTCAAACCAACGGCAGGACAAATAGCAATCTTTGAAGATTGGCTAGAACAATGCCGTCGCGTATACAACTACGCATTGGCAGAGCGTAAACATTGGTTTGAGTCTCGTAGTTGTCGAATTAACGCTTGCTCTATCCGATCTGAGTTCATCATTCGGGCCGAAACAAAACGACCAACTTATGCAAGCCAGTGCAAAAGTTTAACTACGGCTAGGGCAAACATACCCACTCTGGCTGCCGTCCAAGTACACGTCCTACAGCAAACACTGAAAAGGCTTGAAAAAGCGTTTGTGAGTATGTGGGAACAAAAACACGGTTTCCCCCGCTTTAAGAAAGCAGGAACAATGCGATCGTTTGTATTCCCACAATTGGGGGTTAACCCCGTCCAAAATCAAGCAGTGAAGCTTCCTAAGATTGGTTTGGTTAAGTTTCATCAATCACGGACTATCCCTGATGGTGCAACGATTAAGCAAGCAAGGATAGTCCGTAGGGTTAGCGGTTGGTACGTGATGTTAACCCTACAATGGGACGTTTCAGCGCCAAATCCAATGCCCCACGGTGAAGGTATCGGAATTGATGTTGGATTAACTAATTTCATAGCAACTTCTAACGGTCTTTTAGTCAAGCGCCAAAGATTTTTTAAAGACGCAGAACGCAAGCTTAAATTGCTGCAACAACGTGTCTGTCGTAAAAAACTAGGTTCTAACAATTGGCGTAAAGCTCAAAAGAAAGTCGCAAAACTGCATGAATACGTTGCTAATAGTCGGAAAGATTGGCATCGTAAATTATCTCATCAAATCTGCCAAAATGTGGGAATGATTTTCGTTGAGGATCTGAATCTGATTGGGCTGTCTAGGGCGATGCTGGGGAAACACTGCTTAGACGCAAGCTGGGGTCAGTTCTTCACAATCCTAGAGCAAACTTGTTTGAAATATGGCGTGTACTTTCAGAAGGTAAGCGCTCATAAAACGAGTCAAGTTTGCCCCAATTGTCTAGCAGAAACAGGAAAAAAACAGCTTGATGAGCGTACTCATTCATGCTCGAACTGTGGCTATACAACAGACAGAGATGTTGCAGCCGCTCAAGTAGTTCTAATTAGAGGACTTGCAGCCGTAGGGCATACGGTCAAGATGCTTGCCGAGGGTAAATTCATTGGAATCCCTGCGAATCAAGAATCCCCTCGCCTTTAGGCAGGGGTATGTCAAGTAGCTCCTGTCTTCAGTCTGCCCGACGCACAAGGCAATGTTTTCAATCTTGCAGATTTTCGAGGGCGGCGAGTTGTACTGTATTTTTACCCTAGGGACAATACCCCTGGCTGTACTAAAGAAGCTTGCGGCTTTCGCGATATTTACTTAGACTACCAGTCGCGCAATATAGCAGTTCTCGGCGTCAGTACAGACGGGGCCGGGGCCCACGCCAAGTTTGCAGCTAAATATCAACTGCCTTTTCCCTTGCTGTGCGACTTAAACGCCGAAGTTGCTACCGTCTACGGCTGTTACGGACTAAAAAAATTTATGGGAAAAGAATTTATGGGGATTACTCGATCGACCTTCGCGATCGACCCTGATGGTAGGATTGAAAAGGTTTACCGCAAAGTCAAACCAGAATCTCACGCAGCGGAGATATTAGCAGATTTGCCAGACCTCTGGCTTGAATGAAAAATTAAAAATTAAGACTCCGGAGCTGCGAGCTAGGAGCCCTGAAATTACTATCTCCTAAACAAGCTTTTGAGTTTATGCGTCGATTGTGGCAAATTGTACAAACTGTGCTGGGACTGATTTTTCGACATCCCGTCACTGGTACTGCGGTGATTCCCGTATTGCCTGACGGGCGAATTGTGTTAATTCGCCGCCGCGACAACGGTCGCTGGGGACTGCCGGGAGGTATGGTGGATTGGGGAGAGGATATTCCCACAACTGTGCGCCGGGAATTAGCGGA
Organism: Microcoleus sp. T3_D1; assembly: GCF_036700405.1. NCBI lineage: Bacteria > Bacillati > Cyanobacteriota > Cyanophyceae > Oscillatoriales > Microcoleaceae > Microcoleus > Microcoleus sp. T3_D1. The sequence continues at coordinate 79,010 of NZ_JAUBOV010000011.1, read as the reverse complement.
GGAAACAGGACTCGAGTTAGTCAAAATCCATCGCTTGGTGGGCGTTTATTCGGCTGCCGATAGAGACCCTCGCCTGCACTCGATTTGTATCGTGGTGGCGGCAGAGGTGCAGGGCAAGATGCAAGTTCAGGATACGCTTGAAGTCAGCGAGGTTGAGGCTTTTTTCCCCGCATCGCTGCCGGAGGGCCAGCTCAGCCACGATAACGACCAACACTTACAGGACTATTTTCAAGGCCTGACAACTTTGGCGTAAATCGGCGGGTATCCAAATTTGAGAAAAGTCGGAAATTACCTCGCCGTTAAAAGTTGTCTGTTATGAATGTGGAATTAATTTTCAATGTTTTCCTACTTTTATGCACAATCTCTGGACATTAAATTAATCATCTTTTTATTACTAAATATTTAACCGGATGTACTCACCGCTACGAAATTCTAGGGTCAAACTCTCTGTAGGGCAAGTCTTTTGGCACGAAGTCGGTCAAGGCCCGAATTTAGTATTTTTGCACGGTTCTTGGCACGACAGCAGTCAGTGGCTGAGGACGATCGAACATTTGAGCCCCTACTACCACTGCTTCGCACCGGATTTGCTGGGGTTTGGCGACTCGGAACACCCCAATCTTCATTATTCGATCGACCTGGAAGTAGAATGTCTCGCCCAATACCTCGATACTTTGAAGCTGCGACAGGTTTATTTAATCGCTCACTCTCTGGGCGGCTGGGTGGCCACCAGCTACGCTATCAAATATCCCGATCGAGTTCAGGGTTTGGTGTTGTTGGCCCCAGAAGGCGTCAAGGTTGGCAACCGGCGGGGGCGGTGGCAGACGGCTAGCTGGCTGATCGGTCAACCTCCGTTCGCTTTCTGGTTGCTGCGATCGATCTATCCAATTGCTAAGTTGCTGGGTAGCCAAAACAAGATTGACGGATTGCTAAAGTTCAGACAGCAGTTGATGCAGTCCCCAGTTGCCGTGCAGTTGCTGTTCGGGCGGCGGCGGGCTGAAATTACAGCGGAATTAGTTGAGGAGAATTTGCCTTTGCTGAAAGCGCCTGTTTTGCTGTTGCACGGTTCTGAAGATACTCCCGCAGCTTCGTCTTTGTGTCAATCCTATGCTGCTCTGGCTCCTAATGCCGAACTGCAATTGGTAAGTCCGGGGGAAAGCAATTTGCCGCAGGAAGTCCCGGATGTTGTTGCTAAATATATTCGCCAGTTTGCTAAGTGAATTGGGAATTGGTCATTGGGAATTGGTCATTGGGCATTGATCATTGATAAAATGACAACAGTCAACAGTTAACAGTCAACACTCAACAGTTAACAGTCAACACTCAACAGTTAACAGGCTAATTCCCCAAAAAATAGCCTCTGGTGCGTCAATTAAGCCTGCAGCTGTATCAGGAAAGGCTGCTGTGAGGTATTTTAAAAGCATAGTGCGATCGCCCCCCGTGACCGCAATTTTGCTATCAGGAAACAAACCCCGCCAATCTTCAATAAAATCCCTAACTCCTGCCACCGCCGCATACACAACTCCGCTTTGAATTGCCCCAGCAGTGTCTTTCGCCCAGCGGTGCGGCAGATTTTGTGGTAAACTGATTAAAGGTAATGCAGCGGTTTTTTTACCTAGCGACGATAACTGCAAACCCAAACCTGGTAAGATTGCGCCCCCAACTAAATACCTATTGACATCAGCCCCAGTAAATGTTAAAGCTGTACCAGCATCTATAAGTAAAACAGGCCAACCAAATTGGTTGCCAGCACCCAGTACAGCCAAAGCTCTGTCAATTCCCAGGCTAGGATAGAGTCCCCCGATCGGTAACTGGTCTAAAGTAATAATCCCGACATCTGGATAACTGTGCCAAATTGCTGTTTGCTGGGGAACAACGGAGGCTAAAACTAGAGGCAGGGGAACTAAAGAAAGTGTGTGAGGACTAGAAAATGCGGGAGTAGCAGGAAGACAAAGGAGATTTTGAGCAGATATTTCCTCGATCGACCTCATTACTATTTGCACCAAATATTCGGCCTTTTCCTTCTCGGAGAGCCGGGAAACCGCATCAGCATTGAGATGCTCTGTATCCCACGTTTTCTCCAGGGTTTGGCCCACCAATAATCCCCAGTGCAGCCGGGAATTGCCGATCGCCAAAGCTATTTTAATCTGGGCTTTACCTGTCGATCCAGAAGTAATGTTGTCGGTGGTTGCTGGCGAACCAAAATTGTCGGGAAGTGAATTTTCCATGTTAAGCGGGCCGGCGCAAACATTGAACTAAAGATAGATTTTAGATTAATTTTATTTGCTTAACCGGGCGGTTAACTCTATTTGACATCTAACCAAGTTCTATGCCGCGCACCAATTAGTATTGTCGCCTGCAGAGCGCATACTTGCTAAATATAAATATTTGTAAAGCAAATAATTGCTTTGCTCAGGCGGCCTCCTTTATAATGTCTTAAGATATTCCAAAGTCCTGGTAGCTGCGATGGGGCTGTTGGCGGGGTAAGCACAGGTTTAAAAAACCCGACTCAATCAAAATACTGTACAACTGCTGAGTAAATATGTCTTTAAAAATACAAGAACACGAAAACCCCTGGTACAGAGTAACTTCGCGGTTGCCTGAATCGGAAAACTGGATGCAGCAAGAAAGTCTTTCGCTGCCGGAAGTAGACCAACAAAAAGCCCTAATTGTGCAGATGCAGCAGCAAGTTCAGTTATCAAACTTGCTGAACCAAATTAATAACGAAATTCGCAGTACACTTGACATAGAAGAAATTTTGACATCAGCCTGCAGATTGCTGGGACAAGCGCTACAGGCAAGTCGCGTGAGCATTTTGGTCAAAGAATCAAATACAGAAAAAACTTTAGTTACGCGCGGAGAGTACAACGCGGGGGACTATCCGATTCAACTGGGAATGAAAGTACCGATGAGTGACAACCCGCATTTGGCTGCCGTCGTGTCTCAGCAAGAGTCCCTAGCCCTGACGAAGTTTCTCGATTTTCCGGGATTGAATCCACAAACCCGAAAAATTGCCGAAGCTTTGGAGATTAAGTCAATGCTGGCAATAGCTACTCGCTATCAAGGTGAAGTGAATGGCATCATTGGTTTGCATCAGTGCGATCGCGAACGGGAATGGACTGATTGGGAAAGGCAGCTTTTAGAAGGGGTAGGATCGCAATTGGCGATCGCGATCAATCAAGCCAAACTCTATAGCAAAACCAGGCGCCAAGCGGAACAAGAATCGCTGCTGCGGCTGATCGGCAACCAAATTCGCAGTACGCTGGATCTGGAAACTATCCTGGAAACAGCGGTGAGGGAAGTCCGCCAACTGTTGCAGTGCGATCGAGTAATTATCTATCAGTTTCAAGACAACTGGCAAGGAAAAGTTGTTGTTGAAAACATGACGGTTCCTTGGCCTTCAATTTTAGGAGATATGGGGGCGGATAAGTGTTTCCGGGGAGATTACGCCGATCTTTACCAACAAGGGCGCGTCAAAGCAATTAATGATATTTTTAATGCTGGTTTAGAGCCTTGTCATGTCGATTTCTTAGATAGTTTGCAGGTAAAAGCTAATCTGATTGTGCCGATTGTTACATCCAGAACTGAAGAAAATACCTCCGACACAGCCGGAAGCTATAATCATAAATTTCCCGGTAGGCTGTGGGGTTTGCTGATTGCTCACGAGTGCGGGGATACCCGCAATTGGCAGCGGCAAGAGATGGAGTTGCTATCCCAAATAGCCAACCAAATGGCGATCGCAATTCAGCAAGCAGAACTTTACAGCCAAGTCCAAGACGCTGCGGTAAAATCTCAAGCTCAAACCCAGCAGTTGCAGGTTGCGTTGGAAGAATTGCGATCGACACAGCAGCAATTGATTCAAAGCGAAAAAATGTCAGGTTTGGGACAAATGGTAGCGGGGATTGCTCATGAAATTAACAACGCCAACAATTTCATCCACGCTAACTTGTTTCACGCTCAAGAATATTTTAAAGCCTTGAACGAAGCTCTAGAAGTGGCTGGAACTGCCTGCCCGGAAGCAGCGGCAGCAATTGTCAGAATCAATGAAGAACTAGAACTCGATTACATTCGAGAAGACTTTGGTAAACTGCTCAATTCTATGCGGGAAGGAAGCGGGAGGATTCGCTCGATCGTGATGACGCTGCGAAATTTTTCTCGTTTAGACCACGCTGAATTAAAACCAGTAGATTTGAATGAAGGTTTAGAAAGCAGTTTCTTAATGCTGCAAAATAAGCTAAAAACCCATATCAAAATAGACAAGCAATACGGCAGTTTGCCACCCGTCCAATGTCATGCCAGTCAAATTAACCAAGTATTTTATAATTTGATTGACAATGCTTTAGATGCGCTTCAGTCAACGAGCAAACCGGGGGAATTAACCATCCGCAGTTGGCAAAGCGAGCCGGACTGGGTAACAATCTCTATCCGCGACACGGGAAGTGGCATTCCTGCAGAAATTCAAGACAAGATTTTTGACCCATTTTTTACTACTAAACCTGTGGGTAAAGGCACTGGTTTGGGACTTTCAGTGTGCTATCAGGTAATTGTCCAAGCTCACGGTGGCAAGATCCGTTGCGTCAGTCAGGTTGGTGAAGGAAGTGAGTTTATTGTAGAGTTGCCGCTGACAAATCAGAGGAGGGTAAGTGCATAATTCCTGCTTTAGTCAGATTAACTCTGTTTTGTCACTTTGGCAGTAGTATAGAACCCATTTGACATCTTGGCGTTGCTTAATCAGGCTATGAAAAAAATAACTTTAAAATCCAAAAGCTTTGTGGATACTGGTTTCTATGACGGGCATATTTAGCGTTTCATACCGTAAATCAGCAACGCCGACATCTTGAGGGCGATCGTCAATCACATTACGGATCAGCAATAAACTTGGTTTTTTAGCGATGCCTACGGCCAGCTTCGCTAACGCATTTTTAATGAAATCAGATTTAACTTACGCCCGAACCCCAATTTTCAGAAATTCCCAACTGGGTGATGCTTAGACATATAAAATCATAAGTATTTTTACTCATAATTGTCTCTGCGGATTCACTTCTGTCCGCTGAAGCAGTGAACGCTGCCTCTGGGGGACCCGGAATGTGGGATTTAAGCTCTCCTTTACAGATGTGGAAAACCCGCTTTTTATAGGGCTGAAAAAAAGCTCGCAATTGTTCCGGATAAAACTTATTGATGATGAAAGTTAGACATATCTATGTAAATAGGTATAAGTAGGTGTAATTATTTACACTCAGCATTTGATCGGGGGCAATAATACCTTCAGATGCTTATTGGGCAAGCATTTTTACTTGATTTACCTGAATCTATGAGGAAATTTTTCTTGCAGTGACCGATCGCTACAAGAAAGCCCAACCTCTGGTTTTCAGTCACTTCTAATCCTTAATTACTCATCATTAACACAGAAGCTATGGCTACTTCAATCACTGGTTCTTTGGGTCAAACCAATAATTACAGCAGTGTCACTGACCTAATTACACAATGGCCTACTGCCGCCCAGAATCAAGGCATCCAACTGTCTGGGATAGCTTTTGATGGCGTGGAAACGAACTACACTAACCCTACTGCCATCAGCAACCTCACCTTAGCAACGAACGAAAACCCTAAAAGCTGGTTGAGCTACGGCGGTCCCGGTGGTATTGGTGTCCCATCTGATTATCCTGGTTGGTTTACCGATGTCAATAAACTTCGGGCGGAAATCAACTATGACCCCAACACCAATAAATCTCAGGTGCTGAAGGTGAAATGGGCAGATAACAAAAACATCACTAGCGCCACGATCGGCCTGAGTGGATTACTTCCCAAATCAACTTCTACTACAGTGAACGATCAAGGCAATGAAGCTGGTTTGCTGCAACTCTTTAATAATGGGGCGCCGGTATCGGCCAGCAATTTTACGATCTCTCGCGTCAACGCTCCGACGAGCGGTCAAAAACCGATCGCTGTGTCTTCCGATGGAGTGACTTTCATTGGCGATCGTGACGATGGCAATTTCACATTCCAGATACAAGCAAATTCCACTAGCGTTGCTTTTGACGAACTGCGGTTCAAGGCCACAGCCTACGATAACCCCACCGCTGCCTACCTCGCTACCTCCACCAGAACCGATAGTTCCGACTACCTAGTGCGGAGTATTCAATATCAAGGCATTGATGTGACGCCGACTCCGACTCCGACGCCGACTCCGACGCCGACGCCGACATCTCCAAGTCTCTTCCAGTTCGCCCAACCAAATTACACGGTGGCTGAAGGCAACGTGGCGACGATTAACGTTACTCGCACCGGTGGCACGGCGGCTGCATCGATTAACTACGCTACTCTTGACGGTTCGGCAAGTTCCACAGGCAGTGCCCCGGATTACACTGGAACGGCGGCGGGGGTGTTGAATTTTGCTGCGGGGCAAACAACCGCTAGTTTCACCGTGACGGCTTTGACTGATTTGACATTGGAATCCTCGCCGGAAACGGTGAATTTGGTGCTCTTCGGTGGCAATGTCGCCAGTAATCCGTCAATTTTGACGATTAATGATGTGCCGCCGACTCCGACTCCGACGCCAACTCCGACGCCGACGCCTACTTCTCCAAGTCTGTTCCAGTTCGCCCAACCAAATTACACGGTGGCTGAAGGCAACGTGGCGACGATTAACGTTACTCGCACCGGTGGCACGGCGGCTGCATCAATTAACTACTCTACTCTTGACGGTTCGGCAAGTTCCACAGGCAGTGCCCCGGATTACACTGGAACGGCGGCGGGGGTGTTGAATTTTGCTGCGGGGCAAACTACCGCTAGTTTCACCGTGACGGCTTTGACTGATTCGATTTTGGAATCATCGCCGGAAACGGTGAATTTGGTGCTCTTCGGTGGCAATGTCGCCAGTAATCCGTCAATTTTGACGATTAATGATGTGCCGCCGACTCCGACTCCGACGCCGACGCCGACATCTCCAAGTATCTTCCAGTTCGCCCAACCAAATTACACGGTGGCTGAAGGCAACGTGGCTACGATTAACGTTACTCGCACCGGTGGCACGGCGGCTGCATCGATTAACTACGCTACTCTTGACGGTTCGGCAAGTTCCACAGGCAGTGCACCGGATTACACTGGAACGTCGGCGGGGGTGTTGAATTTTGCTGCGGGGCAAACAACCGCTAGTTTCACCGTGACGGCTTTGACTGATTCGATTTTGGAATCATCGCCGGAAACGGTGAATTTGGTGCTCTTCGGTGGCAATGTCGGCAGTAGTCCGTCACTTTTGACGATTAATGATGTGCCGCCTGGGACGATGGTAACTCCGACGCCGACTCCAACTCCAGCAACATCAACAGCAACCCAGTTTGTTTTTAGTGCGGCTACTTTCAGCACTCAGGAATCATCTGGCTTTGCTACGGTGACAGTCAATCGCATCGGCCCTAATACGGGGACTGCAACGATTAGCTACAGTACTCTTGACGGCACCGCCCTATCAACTGGAACTGCGGTTGATTATTCCTCTAGTGCTGGTGTACTCACCTTTGGCCCTGGGGTAACTTCCACGACGTTCAGCATCTTTGTCAATCCTGATACTGTGCCTGAAATGACTGAGACTGTTAACCTATTTCTCAACAACGGCCCCGTCGGCACTCCGTCAACAGCAAGACTAGACATTATTGACGGTAGCAGCAGTGCATCTGGCAATATCTTCCAGTATAGTGCGTCTAATTACGGCACGATCGCCACTCAGGGGGGCAGCACAACGGTTACAGTTACCCGCTCAAGCGGCTTAGGTGCAGCATCGATTGATTATATTATTCTGGCGGGTACTCCAGGCGCCGGTCTTGCACCTGTATATGCTACCGACTACCTGCTTAACCCGGGCGGCTCCACTGGCGGCACGTTGTCCTTCGCCGACGGCCAACTCAGCCAAACCTTTACTCTTCAAGACAACCCATTTAGTACCAATAATGGGACTGTGCGCTTAGGTCTTGCTAACCCCACTGCGGGCTACAGTTTCGGCAGTACAGCGGCAACAAGTATCACTCTCATCTAAGGCTGTTAGTAGGGCGAGGAATCCTTGCTCTACTAATATGTCCCGCAAGTAGTTAAATGCTTTTTATCAGTCTGATTCCTCGCTACAGCTTTTTTCAAGAAAGTGAGGTACGCGGGTAAAATCTTCGCTGTGTGACAGTCGCTGGCACCGACAACTAATGGGATTCACCTACAGGGCTGATTGTGGGCGACCTCGACCCGAATCCCATTGCTGGTGCTAGTTTCGTTGCCTTCAACCCATTTGCTACTTCGGTCTGATAGAACCATTTCAAGGTCGTACTCTTAGATGCTACGCGCGTTATTCGAGTACGACCTTGAACCCTTGTATATGGAAATAATTAGATTGCGATTTGCCATTGGGTGGAGGTTTTTGAGATTGTCGGTTTTTGGCAAGAATTTTTGGTAAAACCTGCCCCTAAATTTATCGATTGGATATTATTGTTTTTTTGCGCTTACCTACTTAATCCTTAATTTGTTGATAAGCTTGCTGACACTGTTCAAAGGTTGAGGCGTCAGCTTCCCTATTCCCAAAATATAGTTGCTCATGTATTCTTATCAAAGTTTCGTAAGGCACTGGCTGGGGTAATTGCTGGATTAATTGCAAATATTCGCCATCAGTGCGGCTGGGTTTGTCAACCACGGTTCCCGCATCATTTAACGGCTGCAACAAAGCCATGTAAAGACGGGAGCATCTCAGTTTTGCATTTACAGTGCGAGCGTCCCCGCTCGCGTATTGTACAATACGCGAGCGGGGACGCTCGCACTACAATAAAAAAAATGCTTTTTACAAAACTGAGATGCTCCCTGTAAAGACAGCGGCAAGCTTGGCGGTATTTGCCTTGTTGCTGCAATTTTTACGATCGCAACAACCACGCTACTACCGACAAATCTTTAATTGTTTTTTTCGCACTTCCATCAGTTGGTTGATTCTTATTTTTGAAATTATGAATATAAAAACGTAACAGTTGCCAAATCTGCCAACTCGCCCAGACTGCGAGCAATGCTAAGATTAACCAAAAGGCGGCTTTAGCGATCGCCCCCAAGATGGGGGAATCAAACCAAGATGGCAATTAGACATTCGGTATATTTTGGGCAGTTTTTAGTTCTCACCACTCCTGCAATCGTTGTTGCGACTGTCCTAATTGCCAACCCAAATTAGTTTGATCAAAGGAACTTTCAGACATAGCTTTACATCACTTAATCGATTTTGGCTTGTGGATTTGGGATTTTTTTATTCGATCGTCTTACTGCACATTTTTTACAGCTTTTAAGTTGCTACTAACTAATTGACTCCTCGATCGCAATTTCCATGCAAAACTCAGTACCTCGATCGCCCAACCCATCGAACTCGGTTTCTATACCACACATATTAGCTTTTTGTCAATAGATAGATATCACTTTTGGGATGCTTAACTGAGTGATAGGAAATTTGATAAAGATTTACAAAAGAAACGTGTCAGAATGGAAACAATAAGGTAATGGGTAAAAGACAAGGAGGCAGTGATGGTAGCGCTGACTGAACGAGTCCAACGCAGATTGACGGTGGAAAAAGTCGAAATTGCCCCTGATACAACGGCAATTCGATGCCTGGACTGGGATAGAGACCGCTTTGACATCGAATTCGGACTCAAAAACGGTACAACATACAACTCATTCATTATTCGCGGTGAAAAAACAGCCCTCGTCGATACCTCGCACGAGAAGTTTCGCCAGCAATACATGGAAACTCTGACGGGCGAAATTGACCCCAAAGAGATTGACTATCTAATTATCAGCCACACCGAGCCAGACCACAGCGGTTTAGTCAAAGACGTGTTGGCGTTGGCACCCCAAGCGATTGTCGTGGGGGCGAAAGTAGCAATTCAATTTTTAGAAAACCTTGTACACCAACCATTTGAGCGATTGGTAGTCAAAAACGGGGACAAACTAGATTTAGGAAACGGCCACATTATCGAATTCGTATCGGCGCCGAACTTGCACTGGCCCGATACTATTTTCAGCTACGACAGCAAAACTCAAGTGCTGTTCACCTGCGATGCTTTCGGGATGCACTACTGTTCCGACAGCACCTTCGATGACGATTTAGCAGCAGTTGAGGAAGATTACCACTTTTATTATGAGTGTTTGATGGGTCCCAATGCTCGATCGGTACTCGCGGCGATGAAGCGGATGGCAGAGTTGGGAGAAATCGGTACAATTGCAACCGGTCACGGGCCACTGCTGCGGCACAATGTGGTGGAACTTACCGGACGCTACAAAAAGTGGAGTCAAGCGCAAGCTAAGGCAGAAACCACTGTAGCGGTATTTTACACCTCCGACTACGGATGGAGCGATCGACTCAGCCAAGCGATCGCCCACGGTATCACCAAAACCGGTGTCGCTGTGGAAATGATGGATTTGAGAATCGCCGACTTGCAAGAAGTCCGCGAACTTGTCGGTACCGCCGCCGGTATCGTAATTTGTTCGCCGCCGAGTAGTGGTACTGCTGCTGTGAATGCCGAAGCTGCTATCAACACAATTTTAGTTGCGGCTAACAACAAACAATCTTTCGGTTTGTGCGAATCCGGCGGTGGCGATGACGCATCAATTTACCCGCTGCGAAACAAGTTCAAAGAGTTGGGTTTAAAAGAAGCATTTCCCAACATTTTGATTAAAGATACGCCGACAGAAGCGAGTTATCAACTTTGCGACGAAGCCGGCACTGACTTGGGACAGTGGCTGACGCGGGACAAGGCTGTCAAACAGATGAAGGCCCTCGACAGCGACCTCGATAAAGCTTTGGGACGGATCAGCGGCGGACTGTACATCATCACCGCCCAAAAAGGCGAGGTTAGCGGTGCGATGCTGGCTTCTTGGGTAACGCAAGCCAGCTTTAAACCCCTGGGTTTAACAATAGCAGTAGCGAAGGATCGGGCGATCGAATCGATGATGCACGCGGGAGATAAATTTGTTCTCAACGTGCTCGAAGAAGGCAATTATCAAACTTTGATGAGGCACTTTTTAAAGCGTTTTGCTCCTGGTGCCGATCGATTTGCCGGAGTTAAAACTCAACCTGCTACCAACGGTTCTCCCATTCTGACAGATTCCTTGGCTTACATGGAATGCGAAGTAGTCAGCCGGATGGAACTTTCGGATCATCATATCGTATATGCGATCGTCGATAACGGCCGCGTATCCAATCCCGATGCACTGCCGGCAGTTCACCACCGCAAAGTGGGAAATCACTATTAGGATGTCAGTTGACGGTTGACAGTTGACTGTTGTCAGTTGACTGTTGGCAGTTGGCAGTTGTCAGAAGCAAGAGGGAAATTCAACGACATATTGATTGACTGTCTGAATCAACACACCCCAAACGTATTAGTAAGGTGCGTCAGCCGATGTTTTATTCGACTTCATCATCGATTATCTACTGACGCACCCTACAATTAGAGTCCAGGACGCAATTGGCTACGCACAAACTCTCAACGTTGGGTGCTTGTGGCGCACCTTACGGGGTTTCTGGGTGTTGGGTGCGCCACCAGCAGCAAACCGGGCAAACCGTTGTCATTTAGACTCCATTTTAACGAGGGGAATTGCCAATGCCTGCCAATCTTTTAGAAGACCGAGATTACACAATTATTATTGCCAGAAGCGATGCCAGCAGAGACCCTCACCATCCTTGGTACGAGGAGTGGGTAGAAGCACAGGCATCTCTGATTGACTTAGCAAAAAAATGTCAGGAATTTGACAGCGACGGCATCACCCTTTATGAAGCTTCTACTCCGATGTGGGAGTATAAAAATTCCAATGTTGCCCGGTTAGCTGAAATTTTGCAACGACAAAATACGGAACCGGCTTCAGCAAAACCCACTGAAATTAATTTGGAAGAAGCTCTGAAAGCAACTTTTAGCGATTATTTCGCAAGCAAACCAAATCCCAAAGGGAAGAACGGAGCAATAATTGTTGCAGTTCTCGATCAAAAACCAGAAAATACCGCTGCTGTTGCCGAAATAATTGTAAGTGCGGCCAATAAAATAGATAAAGATGAAGAAATTGGAGTGAGCTTTATCCAAATTGGGGATGATTTGAAAACCAGGAAATTTCTGACTGACCTGGATACCAATTTACAGGGTAGAGGTGCAAAGTTTGACATTGTAGATACCAAGTTTTGGCACGAAATCAAAAGAAGTTCTGTAGTTCAGTTTCTCATAGGTGCAATTAATGACTAACACTTTGACTCCTAGACTCGCATCGGATGCCAAACCCCGCGATGTGCAGTTTATCCCGATCGCACTTGATACATTTATTCTGCGATCGCGCACTTGGGATAGACTAAAATTTGAAGTCGAGTATTCGCTGCAAAAGGGTACGACAGCCAATAGCTATATTATTCAAGCTGACAAAACTGCTTTGTTCGATCCGCCGGGGGAATCTTTTACTCAAAATTACATCGATTTTTTACAGCAACGGGTGGACTTGACCAAGCTGGATTACATAATTTTGGGGCATTTCAATGCTAACAGGTCAGTAACAATTAAAGCTCTGTTAGAATTAGCTCCTCAACTAGCTTTGGTTTGCACGAATCCCGCCGCAATTAGTTTGCGCGCCGCTTTTCCCGATCGAGAATTAAACATTATGATCGTTCGGGGAGAAGAAACTCTCAACTTAGGAAAAGGTCACGCCTTAAAATTCATCGCGACTCCGACTCCTCGCTGGCCCGATCAACTTTGCACCTACGATCCGCAAACTCGAATTGTGTTCACTGACAAACTATTTGGAGCTCACGTTTGCGGCGACCAAGTATTCGATGAAGGGTGGAGCGTTTACAGCGAAGACCGGCGCTATTATTACGATTCCCTGCACGCATCTCAGGCAAAACAAGTGCTGACTGCAATGGATAAATTCGCCGATTTACCAGCAGCATTTTATGCTCCCGGTCACGGCCCGATCGTCCGTTACGGCCTTAATGAACTGAGCAATTTGTATCGGGAATGGAGCCAGCAACAAAATTCAAAAGACTTGACAGTTGCTTTGATTTATGCTTCTGCTTACGGAAATACGGCTACTTTAGCCCAGGCGATCGCCAAAGGAATTACGAAAGCCGGAGTTGCGGTGGAAACTATCAACTGCGAATTTGCCGAACCGGGAGAAATTCAAGAGGCGATCGAGAAATGCGCGGGATTTATCATCGGAACTCCCACGCTAGCAGGACACGCTCCGACGCAAATTCAAACTGCTTTGGGAATTGTTTTATCTACCGCAACTAAGAGCAAATTAGCCGGGGTTTTCGGTTCTTTTGGCTGGAGTGGAGAAGCGATCGACTTAGTGGAAAATAAGCTGAAAGATGCCGGCTATCGAATTGGATTTGAGCCGATTCGAGCCAAATTTAAGCCGACGGCGGCGACAATTCACGAGTGCAAAGAAGCGGGAACGGATTTTGCTCAAGCTTTGATTCGATCGCAAAAATTGCGGGCACCGAAACCGCAGTTAGTAGCAGGGAGCGATCGCACTGAACAAGCAGTAGGGAGATTGGTTGGTTCGCTGTGCGTACTCTCGGCGAAGCGGGGAGAGGTAGCCAGTGCGATGCTGGCTTCGTGGGTGTCGCAAGCAACGTTTAATCCGCCCGGTGTGACGATTGCGGTGGCGAAAGATCGAGCGATCGAAGCTTTGATGTACGCCGGAGATAAATTTGTGCTGAATATCTTAGCCGAAGGGCGACAGTTGCGGAAGTATTTCATGAAAAACTTTGCTCCCGGAGAAGACAGATTTGCGGGAGTCGAAACAATGGAAGCTAGCAACGGCTGTCCGGTTTTGACTGAGGCTCTAGCTTATCTGGAATGCGAAGTGATAAGTCGGATGGAATGCGGCGATCACTGGGTAGTTTATGCAGCGGTTGAAAACGGTCATTTGCTGAAAAATGACGGCGTGACAGCGGTGCACTATCGGAAATCTGGGAGTCATTATTAAGCTACGGCTAGGACACGGCAATGCCGTGTCCGTACAACAAATACAGCAGATTGCAGGTTATCGAGTATAGATCCGAAACCCGGAATTATAGTTGGCACTCATAGACACCGCCCCTACAGAAACTGGTTTATTTGTGCTTCACTTACCTGAAAGGTGCTGTAAGTGCTTTATTAACAAAGAATAATGGGTTAAACAAAATAAACTCAATGCCAGAACACTCGCCAGAAGAACTTTGCAAAATAATGTTTGGGCTAGACTACACGAAGCTAGTAGCAGCGAATCCATCGTGGAAAGATACTTTTCAAAAAATTTTAGATCGGAGAACAGTACCGCAAGAACTATCGGGAGATAAATCATCAGGCTGCGTGAGTGACAGTTCAGCAAAAGAATGTCTAACTCCCTTTGAGCAGAGAGAGATACATAACATTCGGGGAATAAAAGCATGGGGAGACATTCTCCGATCTGCCTTTCCTTGGGGAAAGACGCTATCAGTATTAGACCCTATACTAGGATGTTTAAAAATGAACAAGCACTCTATCCAAATTCATAGGCTAGAGAAAGACTTAGTTTATTTGACTGCCATGAGCATTGATAAAGGAGCTCAAATTTTTATTAGCTTTCCAGTTTCTCCTATTTCTTTAGGAATCTTAGCAGTCACATATTGGGCTCATTTGCTTAGGGAAGAAAGAGATATTTATCGGACTCATCATGCAGAGGCAGCAAAGGACTTTGCTATTTGGATTAGACCGAAGGATCATGGTAAAATATCGCATTTGAGAACAACTAAAGCATTTAACCTGATAGATAATGAATATACTAAACGCAATCTAAATAAGCGAATTGCTTGTTTACCTCTCCATAAGTTTGATGAATCATTCAAAAGTAAACATCTGAGAGTCTTTATGGCGCGATCACTCTCTGAAGCCGTTGACTTATTGAAGACCTCTAAAAATTGCTCTCTAGTTGTCATTGACGATCCATCAGGACGCACTTATCCATCTCCCTCTGCCTATGGAAGCCAAGCCTTTGGCTTGGCTAGCCTTTGTCGGCAAAAACGAATCCCTATGGTAGGTATTGTTCCTCCTTGGACTCTGCAAGATATTGAGTACCATGAAACCAATAGTTCACAGGGAATTCTTCTTTGGCCTATCGACTTCTTCGCTCTGCGCTCTTATCCCGCCGAGCTGGGTATTTCTGCTAAAAACAGGGAACAGCTTCATCCTATAGAGGAAAGCTATTTGCTACTTGAAAGAAAACGCCAATCTCTCAATGAAACACAGGTAACAATTAAAACTTTTAACTTTGATACAGAAGATGAAGAAAAAATTGCGGAGCTTTTTCAAGAATCATCAAATTTACTGCTAGATTTAGCCAAACAGCCTCACTGTCGTGGTGTTTGGGGTACAGGTTGGAAAATATGGCGACATCTCGCAGCTCCTGTCTTACCTTTTTATCTGCTCTGGGCCCAGTTTATTGAAGGCGCACTTACGCAACTCAATTCTGCTGTTAACAAATCTAAAGATTCCCAAGCAAAAATTTTATATAATCTCCTCTCCTCTCTGGCGCTGAGGCTACAGAAACTTAAAGCTAATCCATTCATTCAAATCCTTAAATCTGCCGATGAAGGAACTATTGTAGCTGTTGAAAATGCAGAATTAGCCAACGCCTTAGAACAATTTTTAATGGGAAATCGCAGTAGTTCATCAACTCCTCAAATTTTACCAATCAGCCAGGTTCGGGGTTTAGGCGGAGAAAAGTTGATCGTTATAGGTCAGCCCAAGGCTTGTCACCGTGACATCTTGCAAACGACTTTCTTCAGAAAAATAGATGTGTTGCTGTGGTCGGTATTGGCTGAACGTGCCGAACGTTGGTGGAGCAATTTAGAGGTAGATGCTAGAGAATGGCATCGCAAAACTTGGCGCAAGCTAACTGAAAAAGAGGAGGTAGGATGTTATAGCTTTAGCCTCCACCAACCAAAGGTTAAGATAATTGAGGCCGGTAAATTAATACTGTCTAAGAGAATTAATTTAGCGAAACTTGAGGAAAATTTTAATTCTTTGGTTGGAACAGATTTTGATGCGGAATTGAACGGAGATATTGCGAGAAATTTAGAATCTCATTATCTAGTAAAGTTTGAGCGAGGATTAAAAATCAGGGTAGCACCGGGATGCGAGTTCTTAGTATTATCGGGTAGACAAGCTCTGGTTGTTGCTATCAGAGATATTGCTGCTGGGACAAAGGTTGTATTGTTTGATGGCATGAACCGAGATGAGTTATTCGCTCAGAAAGCGGGTTTGCTTGAGGATACCAAAGTTAACTACCTCTATCGCATACATTTAGACGCTTGGCGTGCAATACTGAAGCAGCACGTAAAAAACTCAGATTTACAAACAGTTCGTCGAGAACTCTCGATTGATACAGGTCTAGATATTAGTCAAGAAACAATTGAGTATAACTGGATGAGCGGTGATGACCTTCTTAGCCTCCCCCGTGAGAAAGAGCATTTCTTTTGGTTTATACCGCCACTAGCTCGTTCTGGTTTTGAAGAGTTTTGGCAACAGGCTAATGAATTAAGGGTTAAGCGTAGACAACTCGGTCAGGTGATCTCTGCTTGCGCTCAAGAAGGATGGAAAGATCGAAAATTAGATGAAATTGTCTTTCGATATCAGCAAGTTTTTATTACCGTGGGTGAATTGAAAGATGCCATGCAGATACTAACGGTACAGTCACCACCTCAACTAATTTCCCAAGTGCCTGAATATCCTATTAAGCGCCTTTTTTAGGGCATAAAATGTCTTTTGCCAAATCTGCGATCGCTCGGCTCTTGGGCTACCACCACAGAACTCTAACCTCACTTCGCTACACCAGAAAAACTTACCAACCATTTCCTTTTACCACACCTGCTAGGCGCACACTACACTATACCTAAAGACCGTGGGACGCTAACATGAGGAAAAGAGCAGGGGCGATCGCCCCTAAAACCCACGAAACAGCAGGAAATTCACTGGCTTTTACCAAAGTCACCCCTTGACAGTAAACTGTGGGGTGGCTCTTGCCCTAATAGGCGTTTGTGTAGCACATAGACAAAAAACAGCGCTGTGCGTATAATTCGTGAAGAGACTGGCTTGACTTAAAAATCAATAAACCCTATAATGTTTTCCAAGGTAAGCTGTATAAAGACCATACAGGAGTAAGTGATGGAACCGGAATCTATCCTAACTGACCAGGGGTTGAATGTATCTGACTCTCCGAGACAAGAAGAACATTTGCAATTTATTGAGAGCTTTTACAGGCGCATACGGGGTCATGTGACGGGAACATCGGAGCACCGAAGCTCAATTCAAGGTTCCACTGAGCCGCGACGTTTAATGCCGACCGCATATCTCTCGCCGCAATCACCTCTTGCCACTGCGCCATCAAGCAGTCAGCAACAGAATAATTTTCGTCCTAGCAACTGCGGTTTAGCTATTAACTTAGCACCGGATTGGGAAAAACAACAGTTACCTATTGAATTGAAAGTTCGCTTTAGTGTTTTCCTGCCTAAAATCAAAGTTACCGAGAAATCACTGCGCCCTATGTGGCAACGTTTTGATATCTGTGCTGCCATCACTTCAAATATTCAAGACTTAGTTACAGAACTATGCCCTTCCCTTTTGCAACTCAATCAGGATATTGAACTTCAGATCAAAAAGGTAATAGAGGCGCATAAAAACGACCCCCTCGCTTGGTTATTTGGACTTAATCGAACTATTGATGATTTGACCGAAAAAGAAGTTACCCTGGCTAAGGAAAATTCTAAGGAATTTCAGGCTGAACTGCGTCAAAGGATTATCCACCAAAAGAAGACTAAAAAGAATGACAATCCCTCTCATGATACGGAAATTCAGCCTGGGCAAGTTGCTCCGATAGAATTTAAAGTTACCGTAGAAGTCCAAAAGCGAGTTATGGGTAAACAGACCCGAATCCGCCTATTTCTGAGAAACAAAAGCGAACAGAGTAGTGGCTTTGACGATCCTAGAGATACAGGTTTATTTGGGGCTTACCTAGAAATTAATTTGCCCCGAGTAATGTGGCAGCCTGTAGAACTATCTCGCTTTCAGATATCTTATCAAGTTGACTCTACGGTGCCCGCGCAGGGAATTAACTGTACACCAGGAGTTGAACTTGAACAAACTCAGGATAGAGTTCGTATCTGGACTGAGTTTCTCCCCATTTATTGGCAAAAGAGACTTTACACGGCTGGAATTCAAGCCCGTTTTAAGGATTTAGCAACGGCAGCGGGTGACGCCGACCTTCTGGTACTCAAAACTATTTGTCAAAGGATGGGGGATTACCGAGATAGCTGGCAAACCTTGATTGAGCAACAGCATCCGCAGACTGGGGGAACAGAATATAACTCACAAGCTCAGCAAGATTTGGACAATTTCAAACAAGAAATAGAACGCTTTGAGTTAGGAATTAAAGTTCTGGAGGAGCCGTGCTACGCGATGCTTCGACAAGCTTTTAACCTGATGAACCAGACGTTTGCCGACATCGACGAAAAGCGTAGAAATCGGGGCAAGTCTGCTTATGAAAACTGGCGACCCTTTCAGATTGTCTACATTGTTTCCAATTTAGCGGCACTAGCAGCACGACAATGGCCTCAAGACTTTGCTAACAATCCCCTAGCCCAAATTAATCATGCCGCCGTAGTTCACTTCCCCACAGGTGGTGGTAAATCTGAGGCGGTTATGGGAATTATATTGACTCAAGCCTTTTTCGATCGCCTGCGCGGTCGAGATTGGGGTCTGGTTGCTTGGTTGCGGTATCCTTTGCGGTTACTAACTTACCAACAGCTTCAGCGTTTTCTGGATACGCTAGTCGCTGCCGATGAAGTTAGAAAGAAGCAACAAAACTTAGCAAAAACCCCTGAATTTACAGTAGGTTATTACGGGGGTCGAGCTAACAGCCCTAATTCTCTAAAATCCGTTCCTGATGAGGTTCAGAATTCGGCACTGCGACAGGCTCGCGAAAAAATGCAGGCCGAACTGGGAAAAGTTCCTAAGTATCTGACTTTAGCTGATGTCGGACACTACGTTCCTGAATCAATCCAGCAATACAGGATGGTGATGCGCTGTCCTTACTGCGGACTAGAAGAAGTCCACACTTTTATTGATAGAGCTACCAATGAACTCCGGCATCGTTGTGGCCCCCTCAATCAACCTTTACCCAATGGCGCTTGCGGTCGTGAAATTCCACTCTATATCGTTGATGAGGATATCTACAGCCAATTGCCAACTTTATTAGTAGGAACTCTCGACAAAATTGCAAACATCACTTTCCGTCCAGCGAGTCGCACTTTATTTGGGGCTGTATCCGATACTTGCTCGGTACATGGCTTTGTTGCTAACAATACTTGCCACAAGCAGGACTCAGTTGGTGGATGTACTCGCAGACAGCTTAAACCTCTACCCACGGCACCCGTTGACCCCGGCATTCCTCTAGTTTTTCAAGATGAACTGCACTTACTCCGCGAGGAACTGGGTACATTTGACGGCCATTATGAAGCTCTCATCGATGCCATTCACCAAGAGCGGGGAGCGATACGTCCGAAAGTTTTGGCTGCTACTGCTACGATTGAGGGAGCAGAACAACAGACAAGACATCTTTATTGGCGAGAACTTTCTCAATTTCCAGTGCGCGGGCCTGCTCAGGGCCGCAGTTTCTACGCCAACGCTCATAGCAAATATGTGACAAGAGGCTTTGTTGGTCTTCGTCCCACTGCTGCTAATCCACTGGATGCAGCAATGGCTCTGATTCAAGCGCTTCGGACTGAGTTAGAGATTATTCGCAGCAATCCTACTAAGTTCAAAGTAGAGTATGGATTGGGAAATTTAACTGATGATACTTTCCTGCAACTGGTTGACGAGCATGACCTTTGTTGTACCTACGTCAACTCCAAAAATGATGGCTCTGATATTCGACGCTCCATTAATGAACAAGTAAAAGCAGGCCTTCGAGAAGAGTTTGGGGAAAACAAAGCTAATGCTATGCTGCCAGAGGCAATTACCCTGACAGGGGATGACGGAATTGAAGTAGTTAAAGAAGTTTTAAAGCAGATGGAGACATCTCAGCTCAACCCCAATTTGAGCGACTCAGAGCGGTTATCAGATGTGGTTGCCACCAGCCTAATTTCTCACGGTGTTGATATTGACAGGCTGAATTTGATGCTATTTTACGGCTGGCCTAACACAACCGCTGAATACATTCAGGCATCGAGTCGTGCAGGACGTACTGTGCCTGGATTAGTGTTTATCTTGTTTCGTCCTCAACGCACTCGCGAACGGGCAATTTTTGACTATTTTGTGAAAACTCATGAATATTTGGATCAGATGGTAGAAGCTGTCCCCATTGACCGTTTTGCACATAATGCTCTCTACCGAACTGCTTTTGGTTTGCTGTTAGGTCGGTTACTTCACATAGATGGCCCTGTAGCTCGACCAGGGAATCAGGTGAGCGACTTAGCACAACTGGACAAGATTGACAAATTGCGGGAGCTAATTTATGGCACAGGACAAGGGCGCTCGCCCATCGACTTGAAAGCTATTATCGCCAAAATTCGCACAACTATTAATCCTGACGAGTTGCCGGAAGGACAGGTTTTTGAGACACCGCTCGATTTAGTAGAAGATGCTTTTGTGTCTCAGATCGATCGCATCGTACAAGACCCCAATGAACGCAAGGATGTCACAAGCGGTCTGACAAAAGATGATATCGCTCATAATTTCCGCTTGCTGTTGTCTCTTCGAGATGTCGATGCAGGCATTGAAATTAATGGATACTAATCACTTTAAATTGGAGAAGACATGAGTAAACAATCGCGCACCTTTTCTAAAGGTAAAGTATTACACAGCGTTGAGCCAGGAAGTGTGGTGACAATTCCTTTCGGAACTATTGAAGTTAATCGTCATTTTGCCCGCAGGGTAGTTGACCTCAGTAAAGATGTAGAGGAAGCTGTACGTCAAGAACTCACTCGCTGGAAGCATTTAGATGCTCAAATGGAAGCTTTCCGTCGGCACACAGCAGAGTTTGTTCCTGTACTCACTAAATCGGTTAATGGTCGCCGGTTGAAAGCCAGAGAGTGCGCTAACTGCGGAGCTATTCGCTACAAGGATCAGGGGAACAGCGATCCCGATGCTCCCTGTCATCAGTGTAAGCATCCAACTCTCAATGAAATTCCGTTTGTTTTTGCCCATGCTGATGGCACGATGCTCCAGTTATACCCCACTCCCTGCTCTCAACACAGTTATGACTATTTAGTTAAAGAAAGGGGTGTTTATCCGCGTTGGCGGTGTAAAGTTAGTGGCTGCACTCATGCAGCTCCAATTGTTCGCCCTCTTTCCCCACAATCCATTATGAAACGCACAGAAGTTTTTCACGCAATAGAATCTGCTACCGGGAATTCTCCCAATCCGATGATGCGTCTTACCACTATTTCTGATAACAAGCTTCA
Source organism: Microcoleus sp. T3_D1 (assembly GCF_036700405.1). NCBI lineage: Bacteria > Bacillati > Cyanobacteriota > Cyanophyceae > Oscillatoriales > Microcoleaceae > Microcoleus > Microcoleus sp. T3_D1. The sequence goes on along the minus strand of NZ_JAUBOV010000011.1, from coordinate 57,547 downwards.
GGTAGTTCATTCCATTTCTAGGGTTAACCCAACTTCTAATGTTGAGAAGTTTATAGCGTTACCAGATTCTCTCCATACTCTTCTAGCAATACATCTAGAATACTTCAATTTTCAAGGCGAAAATCTGTCTCAACTGACAGAGATTATTCGCGTATTAGGAAAAGGGACTGAAGCCGACCAAAAGAAGTTAGAGCAAACTATCGAGACTTTAAAACTAATGAATTTTTCGGAGGAGAAAATAAAAGAATTTTTAGCAATAAATCATAATGTTCAGGAAAGGGATGCGGGTGGCACAGTTGTGGCGGAATTAAGGAAAGCTCTAGCGCGTTTTTCCGAAAATAACGCATTGCAACTTCTAGGAGATGCTCAGGCAGAAAGAGAAACTCGCGATCGCAAAGAAAATCTAACATCAGCTCAAAAAAATGCTGGCACCCTTCGAGAGCAACTGAGCGATCGTGCTGTTCTCATGGATTTGCAGCGTGAAAGCCTCGATGATGCTGTCAAGCGCCTCAGTAACATAGACTCTCCTTTCCATATTAATCTCTCAGCCGCCGGGTCTTTAATGCGTAAAAGTCTAGGTATTAGCCAGGTCACGATCCTTCAAGATTTGCCTGTCTTGCATCTTGCCTATGGATACACTCGCCTCTCTCATAAGCCTGAAGCTGCTGTCCTGTGGGCTTTTGACAAGAATCATTTTGATTTGGCTGGTGAAGCACCCAAAGGAAATTGGATTCCTATGCCCATCTACAAGCTCAAAACTGAAGCACTTTTCTTTCAATTTGATGCTAAACGGATTGTTAAATGGCTTCATGCTAACAATCTAGCTCCTGATCCGGCTACTATTGCCGAGCCTACATTTTGGCTTCTACAACATCAAAGCGAAATCACCAGTCGCAGCGGCCCTGCCTTTGAAGATCGCCTTTCTCCAGCTTTTCTGATTCCCTGGCTGGTTGGTTCGGCTCTACACAGCGCTAATCATCTTTTAATTAAAGCGATCGCAGACCAAAGTAGCTTTGGTGAAACGGCTATTTCTGAGCATCTCCTGCTAAGCCTCAACCAAACCATCATCTTTGTCAATCGCCTTCAAGAGTTTTCACTGGGAGGACTGAAAACCTTCTTCGAGCAGCGTTTAGACCAGGCCTTCAAGAGTCTTCTACAAGAGCGGGGAGACTGTATGTTCGACCCCGACTGCGAAGAAAGGCTAGGCGGAGCTTGTGCTGGATGCTTGCACCTACCAGAAGTCGTCTGTCGCCTCTTTAACAACGCTCTTAGCCGCATCTTGCTTTACGGCGGTGAAATTGGTACTAACATGGAGGGAGTCGAAAAAACCCTCTGGCCGGATTTAGCTTCTGTTGTTAAGAGTGACCAGTTTATCGGCCTGTGGGATAGTCGTTTGGATTAAGCTTTGGTTTTGAGCAACCGTGGTTGGGATTGAGCCGATCAATACCGTTGGCAAATTCAAAAACAGGTCTATTGAGGCGTTCGCTGGCCTCGAAGTTTGTATCTGGGTTAATCCGCGCTCATCTGCGGCTTAAAAACCGATTTACTTGTCCTCAGCAGTCTTTTCCGGCCACAGATAAATAGCGCCAGAAATCAAAGTTAAAGCCACAGAAACCCAAAAAGCAATTAATGCGGGAAAATCCCACGTTTCAGACAGAGGAGCAATTAAAAGTGCGATCGCCCCAATCTGACTTACCGTCTTCAACTTCCCCCAAATATTAGCTCCCGAAATCGTAGTTTTATTAACACGCCACCCCGCAATTGTCAACTCCCGACCAAAAATCAAAAACACTCCCCAAGCCGGGACTCGACCCAACTCAATCAACACTAAAAGCGGCGCGAGCACCAACAATTTATCCACCAAAGGGTCGAGAAACTTACCCAAATCGGTAATTTGATTCAACTTCCTAGCCAAATAGCCGTCCAGCCAATCAGTAGCCGCAGCTACCACAAAAATTGCCGTGCAAATCCAGCGGCTTTGCGCGCTTGGGTCGTACAAACCGTAGAGCAGAAAAGGCACTCCCAGTAAGCGAGAAAAAGTAATCAAATTAGGCAAATTCATAATATAGCAATTCTCAAGTGAGTCAGGTACAGATTGGTAATTGATAATTGGTAATTAAGTGGCGAGTACCTCACTTGTTAAAAACGGCTGTAGAACAAAGCAAGAAGGCAGAGGAAAAAACTTAAGGGCAACCTTGTAAAAAGATTGCCCTTAATTTAACATTTTTTTGTAGCTGTTTAACTTTTAGAAAAACAGATTTTAGCTCTATATTCATGGAATTGCAGCTTACAACAAACAGACGACCCAAAACACCAAGTCTATTAACACGCACCGTTTTTACTGAAGACCACCCCAATTGTTTTGCAAATCAGAGTGATGTCGTAGACAACAGACCACTTGCCCTGATAGTCGAGATCCATCTGCACAATATCGTTAAAGTCTTTAACTCCAGACCGTCCGTGGACTTGCCACTCCCCAGTCAGCCCAGGTTTGACATTTAAACGTTGCCAGTGGAACTCCTCATAGGCAGCAACCTCATCGGGAGTTGGCGGTCTAGTTCCCACCAAACTCATGTCGCCAACTAACACGTTCCAGAATTGAGGCAACTCGTCCAAACTCGTGCTCCGCAAGAAGCGGCCGACGCGGGTAATTCGCGGGTCATTTTCATTCTTAAAAATGTGACCCTTGGCTTGGTTGCTAACTAAATGTTTGAGCTTTTCTGCATCGACAACCATCGATCGAAATTTCCACATTCTGAAATGTCGCCCTTTGAAGCTGCAGCGGACTTGACTGTACAGCAGCGGGCCCGGATTGTCCAACAGCATCGCCACTGCCACCGGCACCGCCACCACTGCAGCAATTGCCAGTCCCAGCAGCGAGCCCAAAATATCGATCGACCGTTTTACCTTGCTCGTTACGGATCGGTGAGGCTGTTGTTTTGATACACAGACGTTGTAAGTAAATTCTTGAAAAAATAAGGACAGCATTTCTGATAATGAGGATTTCGACGAGGCACCCATCGGAAATTTCATATGATTTGTCTCAACTTTAACGACATCTCACGTCCATCTTATTAGTCTCGCCAAATCTGCATAACCTCAAAAGCGGAGCTTTGCACAATCTTTAAAAAGCACTCACACTTTTATAAAGTTTCTGTGTATTTCTTCTAAAAACGTATTTACTTTATGTAAACTTACGTAAATTTACAGAAAAAAGTTAGTCCTGGACGCAAAAAAACCTGGTTTCGACTAGGACTCTTCCCGGAAGACAGGGAGGGTGCTACTGAGAAACCGGGTTTTTTGCCCTTTAGCGATAAATATCGGTGCGAACATCCCAAGCAAGTGTTAGCGGCTCTAACAATTTTTGCTGGCTGCTAGAGGCGAGTTTGCCTAAATATTCGCGAATAACAGAGGCGTGTTCCAGATTCAACCGATAACCCCGCGAGACATCTTCAAAGAAAAGCGGCTCAGCCCAAATTTCTTCCCAATCAGGATTTTGCCTCGACTCCTCGGCCAGCAGCATGAAATCTTCCTCCGCAGGCACAAGTCCCGCCGGCAAATTTCCTTCCAAAATCCGCAGAATCCGGGGTTCGCAGGTGCGGGTATTCACGCCTTGGCCCTCCAACAACTGCAAAATTTCCTGAAAGCTCAGAGTTTCCTCACCCAAAACCTGCATTAATTCCCACAGCAGAAAAAAGTCGCTGTACTGCTGCTGCGACACACCCAAAATTTGAGGATAGAGAGCCAAACTCGCTAACCCGCAGGCAACTCGACCAATTTTTTGGGGGAAATTTGTACTTTGAGATACAGAATTTAATCCAGAATTGTCAATCTCAAAAATATCTCGATCGCCCTGCAATTCCTGGTCTTGAACCACGATCGCATTCGGCAGCTTCTGCCGCAACCAGCGGGCGATCGCAGGCCAAGCACCCATACCCCCCGCACAAATCGCCTGATTAATCCCCGCCGGCGACATTCCCGCGCGGCTGAGCAAAGCATTCAATTCACGATTCAACTGCTGCACAAAAGGCACTAAAACCAGACTTTCCAAATCTTTGCGCTTCACATCCCAATGCTGCTGACCAATATCCAAAGCAAAACTTTTTTGATGTTGCAAAACAACTTTTATTTGCCTTGCCGCCTCTAACAATTGCAGGCCAAAAGCAGAACCTTGTAACTGCTGCTGCAATTGATAGCGACTCGGCAAATCTGGATGGCCAGGACGTGGCAAATCGATCGACATTCCCCAAGTTTCATTTTTAGCCAACAACTGACAGATAATATCCTGATCGAAAGCATCGCCAGCCGCATCAAAACTGTGGCAAGTAAAATCAGCACGAGTTAAATCTTGAAGATTAGACGGCAACTCAACTAAAGCTAATTCCACCGTCGCCGCCCCCGCATTCAAAATCAAAGTTCCCCCGCTAAAAGACGAAGCATTCACACTCAGCGGTGCAGCTTCTTCACCGTCCTTAGCAGAATCCACGGCTGACGACTCGACTTCCATGTTATTTTTCACAGGAGTTACAGCAGCAAGCAAAGTGGCGATCGCATCTTCCACCACAAAAATTTGCGAACATGAAGCCACCAGAGACGCGCCCAAAACCGCCTCCCGCAGATTAAACCGATAAACATCCGACCCGCCGGCCGGAGTCCCCAAAATTACACCCTGCAAGTCTAAAAGCGCCGCATCGAGAGTTTCTGGCGTCAGTCCCGAAGCCCTACAAATTAAATTAGAAACTGGCAATCCTGCAAAATTCGCCCTTGGTGCAGAATCCAAAATTTCCCCCGATTCGGCAAATTTTTGTCCCCGCAAACTCGGATTCAAAGTAGCCAGCAGCGCCCGCACACCTTGCAGCGGCAAGGCGATCGAAAAAGCCTGCAAAGGCGACCACTGCAACAGCGGTTCGTACATCCCAGCAGCCTCCCGCTGATAAGGAATGCCCACCTTTAAAGGCAATTTTAAATTTTCCAGTAAAAATTCTCCAGCAGACAAAGCCTGGGGTCGGAATCCCACCGACTTGACTGTCACCTCTGACCCCGGGCTACCTGGGGCTGTTTGGGCCAACACCGCAGCCGAGGGAATCCGACAACTGGCGTCTGCTGCCCAAGCCTCAGCCTGCGATGCTTCCCAGTAAATCGGGTGCAACTGGCCGCTGGTGCGATCGACCAAAGTCGCAGACAGGCCGGTGGAACCAAAATCAATGCCTAAATACCAGCTAGAATTCCGGCGTTGTCGGGATGGGGCGATCGCACCTGCTGCAGAATGTCCAGCCGAGTCTTGCTGCTGTGTTTCGGCAAACTCGCTAAAATCGGTTTTCCCCTCAACAACTGCTGCTTTACTCTCTGTCGAAATTAGGTTTTTTTTTTGACTTTCTGGAGGACTCGATCGCCGTTCGTTAGTTTCGGCAGTTTCTGGAGGGGGAGAATCAGTCAAAGGTCGATCGGTCTCAGTCAAACTAGCCAAAATCTCGTCTAGCGTCAAATTCGAGTCGTCTTCCTCAGCAAACAAATCATCCTCAAGTTCGTCTTCCAAAACAAAGGGTTCATCATCAGAGGAGAGTTCCAACTCATCGGAGAACAAATCCTCCAGCGTGCCGAGTTCTTCCTCTGCCACCTCCGCAAAGGGATTTGTTGCACTGCCTTCGGAGGAACTCGCCGATAAATCCAAGCTGTTAGCGGCTGAGAAATTCGATCGCCCGAAGCTAGTATTTTCCAATCCCTCCAGATTGTAGAGGTCTGCCTCCAAAAGTTCCAGAGTATTGTTGTCCAAATTTAGAGCTCGATCGAGGTCATCTTCTAACTCCTCGACTGGCAGCAAATCTTCGTCCGGCGAAGCTTGGATGTACCCATCATCGAGCCCCTGCGAGGATGAGTCGAACTCGCCCGTTTGAACGTCACCGGCACTCGGCACACGGGACCCGGCACTGGGGGGGGTTGGGGTAATTTCTGCAGACGTTCTCAACGGCAAAGCTGCTGATTGAGGGACTGTAGCGCCGAACTGCTCGCCTTGGTTGTGACCCGTTTCTATATTTTCTCGATCGTCCGCGTCAAGTTGCAGCTCAGCATTTGAGGCTGGTGCTTCTGAAACTTGAGGTACTGTTGTCCCTTGCGGTTCAAATAAATCGGCACTATCTAAAGTTAGAGACTCTACAGAATTCCCCATTACAAAGTTTGACTCTTCATCTACTAAAATCTCTTCCAGAGATTCGCCTTCATCCAGCAGATTTACAAACAAATCTTCGGTCATGTTTAGCGAGTCGGCAGTTTTCTGATCCGTCGCCGCTTGATATTCTACACCTTCACTTTGGGGCTCAATTACAGTATTTTCTACGGGGGAAATTTCGATTTGTAATTCTACTTCAGGAACCGCTTCTTCCGCGAACAAACTTGCATACAAATCCTCAATATCTTCGCCCGTTTCTGTTAAGCTATTCTCCGATTCACCCTCAGCAAACCCAGTTGCATTTGGAGATGTTTCGGGTGCATAACCGAACAAATTATCTTCCAATTCCGGGAGCAAAATTGGGGCTTGAATGCGGTCGCGGTCGCGCCTCAACTGTTTGAATTGCGGAGAAATTTCTGTACCGGCGTAGGGAAATCTGTCTTCTTCTCCGAATTCGCCGGTGCGAATTTCCCGCACCGAGTCTCCAGTCTGAGTCTCTGCGGCTGAGTGCTCGATCGCAGTATTTGAAGGGGCGGGAGCGACAGAAGATCGATCGGCTGCGGTTGGGGTGACGGTTTCGAGATTATTTGCTAAATCGATCGGCTGTTGAACGTAGGAAGACGCTTCTCGCCCCAACTGTGAGGCCAAGTGGTTGACCAAAGCCGCGAACATCGCCTCGCTCTGCTGGCTCAAACCGTACATATTTTCGAGTTCTTGTCTCAAGGAAGCTTCATAGCCTTGCAGATTTGCTTGCAAAGCCTGGAACACGATAGCCATCCTAGAATCGAGACTCATCAGCAGACTGTCAGCATGAGATTGGAACAGTTGCATTTGCTCCAACCTCTGAGCCGGCGTCAGCAGCGGGGGTTCTTCTGAGGTTTGTGGGTTAAGTGTTACGTCAATAGCCGATTGTTCATCAGGCGCACTGCCCAAAGAGTAAGGTGCTGAGATGCTTTGCAATAACTGATTTTCTAGGGAACTTAGAATTTGGGAGAAATCGCTAGTCAAGGTTTCTTCCAAGCGGGCAGTCAGTACCTGCAAGAATTCACCAATGATTTGCTGTTGGTTGGCTTGTTGTTGAGCTAGGGATTGTTGCTGCTGCCGTTTTGCTTCTAGCAGTTTGATTTCTTGAATTAGAGCTTGCTGCTCTTGCCGCAGAGCTTCTATGTCTTCTTGGAGCGGCCCTGTCAGGCTGGAACGCAGGTGGCTGATTTCTCCGGTTACGGCAAGCATGATTTGCTCTGCGGCTGAGGGGCGAGGCGCGGGCAGAGGCACTTTGGGTACTGGAACTGGTTCGGGGCGGACATTTGGGCGGGCGGGGGCCTTTGGGGCCGTTAGCTTTGAGTCTGAGGAAACCAGATAAGCGCGAACTCGCTCTAAAAGTTGGCGCTGGTGGACAGTATCGAGCGAACCCGTCCAAGGCAAGCGGGGTGCGGGCTTGCTGAGTACCTCGTCTATCTCAGCAATCAGTGCTTGAATTTTGTACTTCTGAGAATTCAAGGGCGGAACCTCTGGGAATGCGGCTTGGGAGAAACTTTACCGACAAAAGACTGAAGTCAATCGATTTTAGATTTTAGATTTTAGATTTTAGATTGAAGCATTGACCTCACGGATCAATTCGGGGGCTCCTTTATCGGATACAGGTTTTTTATTTCTGGACGGATGAATCCGGGGGCTTGTATCCTGGATGCTTGATTGTCAGGCGGCAGCGATGCCAATAGATAGAATAATCTGAATGCGAGTCAGTCAATAATTTACTAATATTTTCTGACAACAGTTAATTAACCTTTTGTCTTCGGATAACTTCTATTGCCTATCATAGGTTAGCCGGTACTTCCGCACCAAATGCCCGCTTCTATCAATTGCAAGTGCTGTCAAATTCTGCGGATCAGGGGCTAGTTTCCCGGCCCGGAGGCCGATTCCTGCTCGGAATAGCTGCGATCCCGACGAACTTTTGCCTTCACCCGCTTGAAGGGCGGGGCGCACACTGTCACCGCGAGTTTTGTTAGCATGGCGGCGCGCCACTGTGTCTTCATTTTTCACCGAATTGGAAAAAACCTCAAACAATTTGCGATTTGGGATGCCGGGATTTGGGATTGTCCCCGTACAGTCGGTTTGAGTAACCTTTAATTATAGCCTTTTATATGTATTCGTGGCTAGATACTAATGGTACAATAATCTTGGGGTAGCAGAAAAGTTGGCTGGGAAGTGGGTGGGTTTCGCTCGCCAAGATCGCAAGTCTTTAGGCTCGCAATGGCTGTGGATTTTGCCGATCGTGCTGACATTCGCCAGGTTCTAGGCAGTTGCTCGGATTTGGGCTCTGTCTACCGTGCTTGCACCCCTTGTGCTTGTGGATTCTGCCTTCTCGACACCAGGGCCGACTGACAACAAATCTCTCAGCAGTGTTAAGCTTGTCTTCGCGAAGAGCTTTCAAAGGTAATTCGATCGGCTCAGTCGTTTGCCACATTGCTAAAATTTTGTTAATAAAATTTGCTCCGTGGTATTTATCTAAAAAATTATGGTATATTCTTTAGTTTCTAGCTCCCAATCAGAGCTTGAGGCTATTAATTCCCATATTGAGCCTTTGACCGCAAAACTTTAGAGGTAAAATTGCCGATTTTAGATCCTTGTTTCTCAAATCTGGAATCTCAAATCGAATGACTCGGCTGCAAGCTATTTCTAACTGCCCAGCGCAGCTCAAGCGCGTAAATTAAAATGATGGCCTCATGGAAGACCGCTTTAACACCCGAGATCCGCAGTCCAATATAAATCAATTGATAGTTTCTACTCCTTTTTTTGCAGGCTTGCCCGATCCTGTAATTGAGAGAGCAACTCTCCACATCGTTACCCGCAGTCATCCGGCAAATCAAGTGATTTTACTCGAAAATGACTGGGGAACATCAGTGTATTTTATATTGGATGGTTGGGTGAAAATTCGCACCTACAACCTAGACGGAAAAGAAGTAACACTGAATATTTTAGGGAAAGGAGAACTGTTCGGGGAAATGGCCGCGATCGAAGAAGCACCGCGATCGACAGATGTCATCACCCTAGCCCCGACACTGATCGGCAATATGCCATCTCAGGATTTTGTGCAGCTTATTCATACCGAGCCGCTAGCAGGCATTCGCCTAGCTCAACTGATGGCGCGTCGCCTGCGACAAGTCAACCGCCGCCTGCGTTTGCGAGAGTCGGACAGTACCTCGCGAGTAGCAGATATTCTATTATTTTTGGCAGAGGGGCAAGGCAAAAAAATCATGGAAACAGGAGGTACCGAAATACCGAACCTGCCACACAGAGAATTGAGCAGCCTCAGCGGGCTGGCTCGCGAAACAGTAACGCGAGTGCTGAGCAAGCTGGAAAAAAAAGGAACTATTCAGCGCGAACGTGACGTTTTGTGCATTCCCGACCTGCACGCCTTAGAGCGTCTGTTAGTCTAGAAGTATCAGAGATTGCTTTCATTGAATCTAATTCAAAAGCACTCTCTGTTAATTAACTGATATTAATGATTTCCCGCCGGAGGTAAAGCTATGAGTTTTAAGAAAATTTTTGTTGCCTTAGATGATTCAGAACTGAGCCACCGCGTCTTCAGTCAAGCTTTAGAATTAGCTCTGAGCGCTCGGGCCCAGGTGATGCTATTTAACTGCGTTACTGTCAACACGTTGGGCGAGACGGCAGTGCCAATTCCGGTAGATTTGGGCATGAATGTCGAGTTAATGAATCAAGCTTATCAAGCTCAACGTTTGCGGCTGGAAACCGAGGAAAAACAGGCTTCTGGTTTGCTGAAAAATTACTGCGACGCCGCAGCAAAACAAGGATTGCAGGTGGAATTTGACTGCAAAAAGGACGGCGCTCCGGGGCATAGTATCTGTGAAGCCGCCGAAAATTGGGGCGCAGATTTAATAGTGTTGGGAAGGCGCGGCCGCACGGGGCTGGCAGAAGCTTTCCTCGGCAGCGTCAGCAATTATGTCGTTCACCACGCATCTTGTTCGGTTTTGGTAATCCAGGAAGCCAAAATCGAAAAATAGTGCTGCTGAAAATTTTGGCTGAGAAAATCCATCTAAAATAAGACTTGCGTTCCTACCTAAACCCGGTTTCTGCGATCGATATTAAATTGGGCGGCGGGGCATCCAAACAGTGAAACCGGGAATCAGCCGTATCGGGCGCAAGTCCGGTAAAATCTAAAATCTAAAATCTAAAATCGGAAAATCGCGAATCAGCCGTATCGGGTGCAAGTCCCGTAAAATCTAAAATCTAAAATCTAAAATCTAAAATCGGATGAGTGATTTTTTGTCAGCAGATGCTGCGTCTAATTCGGGTAGTTCCCCCAGTACAAATAACGAGCCGCAAACCGCCGATATTTCAGCAATGGCTGGCGATCGTACAAATCCAGATCCGGGGAAGCGCCCCTCTGGGGAAGCGCCTTTAAGGCTGGTAGAAACGGCTTTTTTGGCAAGTACCGCTAGCTTAATTTGGCTGGTAAATTATTACTTTCCGCTGGGGCCTTTGCTGCGGGTTTTTTTCCCGATACCCATCGCCCTGGTTTACTTGCGTTGGGGCAACCGAGCAGCTTGGATGGCAGCTTTGGTATCGGGTTTGCTGCTGTCGGTACTCATGGGCCCGACGCGGAGCATTTTATACGTGATGCCTTTTGGAATTATGGGAGTTGCGCTGGGAGGACTTTGGAGGCGCAAAGCGAGTTGGTCACTTTCTGTTAGTGTGGGTGCAGTAATTGGTACTGTAGGCTTCTTTTTTCGGTTTTGGCTGCTGTCAGCGTTGGTGGGTCAAGATTTATGGGTTTACGTCACCGCCCAGGTAACAGAGATGGTGGAATGGGTGTTTGTGAAGCTGGGCTGGCTTAATGTACCGAGTTTGAACACAATTGGGGCGATCGCCGCCGGGATGATTTTGGTTAACAATATTGTCTATTTATTTGTAGTGCATTTAGTAGCTTTGCTGCTATTAGATCGTTTGGGAAATCCAATTCCGCGGCCGCCAAGCTGGGTGCAAGTTTTGATCGATTATGAAGAGTAGTTATTGGCAAAACAGGGCATTGGGCATTGCTAATTGCTACTAAATAACTAATGACTAATGACTAATAGACCTCTCCTGAAAAGCAAGTCTTGAACAGGCAGGATGCCTGTTCCACAATAATTATGGGAGAGGTTTAATGACTAATGACTGCTAACTAATGACTAATGACTAATGACTAATGACTAATTTATGATTGGTATTTATACAAAAATTGAACAGGGGCAGCGGTGGCTCGATCGCTATCGGGGACAAAAACCGATATTTGCCTGCGTGTTAGGATTTACCGCGACAGGCTTAATTCCGGGGATTTCAGCAGCAGGAGCAACCCCGCACGATCGACAATTTACTTGTTTAGCCGATGCAGAATTTTTGTATAACGGCCCCCAACCGTCGCCCCAATATCCTTTGCCGCCCCTAGAAGCGGGTGCCTCGCCGGTACTGATATCTCGCGCTGTAGTCGAAGCTTTGGAACTTCCCCTTTACCTATTTAATGCTGGTTTGCCCCTCCCACCTCCCGTACCTGCAATTGATTTGGGCGGCACTCCGGCAAAGTGTCTGATTTCTGGGAATGCTTTAGAACTCGAAACAGTCAAACATTTGCTCGAACAAGGATTAATTTGGGGAGCTAAATTGGCGGCTCAAACTAATGGCAGCTATTTAATTTTAGGGGAGTGCGTAGTTGGGGGAACGACTACTGCTTTGGGCGTGTTAATGGGTTTGGGTATTGCAGCGGCGGGCAAAGTTAATAGTTCTCATCCTCGCTGCAATCACGCTCAAAAATTGGCGACGGTGACAGCGGGACTCAATAATGCTGAGTGGGAAATTGGCGGACAAAACAGCACTCCCTTGGAATTGGTAGCGGCGGTGGGCGATCCGATGCAAATAGCGGTGGCGGGAATGGCGATCGCCGCGAGTCAGACTTGCGGCGTGCTTCTGGCAGGGGGGACGCAAATGCTGGCAGTATACGCTTTGATGCAAGCCTTAGCCCGTGAATATGCTCTGCTATGGAGTCCCGAACAAGTCGCGGTGGGGAGTACGCGCTGGGTGGCCGAAGACCCTACAGGAGACACTGTAGGACTTGCGTCGGATATCGGGGGTGTGCCTCTGTTGGCGGCGCAGCTAAGTTTTGCTGGATCTCGCTACGGCCAACTGCAAGCTTACGATCGCGGCTATGTTAAAGAAGGGGTCGGTGCGGGTGCGTGTGCGATCGCCAGTGGCTTGACTGCAAATTGGACTCCAACTCAACTCCTCCACGCTGTTGAAGCTTTAGCCTCGCGGTGTGAAGTTAAAAATTAAGTACGTAGTTATAGCAATCGATCCCGGATTTGCGAACTTCTCTCTTTCTGCTCTTTCTGCTCTTTCTGCTCTTTCTGCTCTCTCTCTGCGCCCTCTGTGCCCTCTGCGGTTCATCAAAAAAAATCTTGTTCACCAAATAAAGAGGATTGCTATTTCTATACCAAATCTCGCCTTAATATGCTATTCCCATCCTACTTGTGCGAGACCAAAAACTCCCTACAATCACTCTATAAGTAGACGAGCATAAATCGACGCAAATTGTATTTTTTCTGAAATTAATACCCGATACCCGGTAGCAATATTTAATTAGGCCCGCCTAGATGTTGCGAGTGCATTCTTTTGGAGAGCAACTGTTCTTCCAAGGCGGCAATTCGATTGTAAGCTGCTGTTAGCTGAGCTGTTAAGCGCTGGATTTGAATCTCTGCGCTCAGCTCTTTTTCCAAGCTTTGAGAATTTTTGTCGAAGTAGCTGTCATCTAACAGTATGTCTTTGTGTTCGAGGAGGCCGTCGAGACTGCTGTAGCTTTTATAGGGCGAGGTTTTGTCATTTCCTACCGTTCCAGAGCGATCGTTTATCTGTTGCTGGGTCAGCTTCGTCTCCTTGGCCGACTCCAAGAGCTTTTCATTGAGGTTTTCTATGAGTTTGTAGAGGGCCTCGACTTGTTGGCTCAATACTGTAACTTGCTGGCGGAGCGCTTCCATACAATCATCCTTTGGCTCGTAACTTAATATCTTTACATTTTAGGTAAATCTTTACATAACTTGGATTTATCACTAAATTATTTAATTTTTGACTTAATTGTTGTGTTCCCAATCCTGACGGTAGATTTAGGGAGCCAGCTTGAAGATAATCGATCGGCATTCGTGGGTCGATTGTAGATTTTAGATTTTAGGTTTTAGATAGTCTTGGACACAGGAACCGGGTTGGTTAACCCCCATACTTCGTTCAAACCTTCAATCAGAGTTAAAACGTCGGGTGTCTGAGAGTCGGATCGCACAGCGTCCTATTAGATTGACTTCGCTCTCGCCAGTGCTTTCAGGATTCAGATGAACTCACATCTTGCAGCATTCTCAAGAACGGGCTCTGGGGTTCGTTCCACAAAACATAAATTTTCTTGTGGAACAGGCCGAAAAGCCTGTTGCTAAAAGGCTAATTGAGAATGGTGCAACATATGAGATGAATGGATTTTTAGTTTTTTTATTTATTAAGCTGTCACCGATTTAAAAAGGATTTTTTACTTCGGTTGTGTAAAAAGCGTCATCCAACGGCAGATGGCAGCGGTCTCGTGGTTTCGTTATATTAAAAAATGTAACACAGATGCAGTCGATCGACCCGGCTGGCGAGCAAAACTGGCTCAAAGGAACTTTTTGCAGAGAAATTAGGCGTTAAGTTGACGGAGTTTTCCGCATCGGAAAGCTCGATCGACAAAGTAGAAGGTAAAATCAGGGCAAGAGCCAATCGATTGCGCGATTGCGCGATTTTAGATTTTAGATTTTAGAATTGAAGCATTGACCCCACGGATAAATTCGGAGGCTTGTATCCTCGATGCTTTCGGTCAAACAGACTCTCTTCGCAGCAGAACCGAGTACAATGGCTCTGTGTTTGAAAAAGAAATAAGACAAATCGGCGCCAACTACCGGACTCGACAAACAATTATTTCCCGGGCTGCAGAACACAAAACGATGGGTCAATATTTAGAAAAGCGGATTGACAGGTGAAACGAAGGTCTTTGCTATTGGGGGCCGCCACCCTAACTTTAAGTCAATTGGCGGCAGGGTGCGACTCGAAGCCCATGCTCAAAATTCGATCGCTCAAAAACGGTATTCCGGCCCAACTGGTAAGCAAATTTAGCCGCGATGTACAACCGTCTCCGCTTTTGCAGGTAAGGCAAGAAGCAGAATTAAAAGAATTATTCGCCCTGTTGCAGGAGTGGAAACGGGTTCCCGAATCAAAAAATCAAGCTAACTTGGTGATGTTGGGAGATTACTGGCTGACTTTGGCAATTAGGCAAAAATTGATTAAGCCGATCGATCCTGCTAAGTTTGCTAATTGGCCAAAATTGCCCGAAAGGTGGCAAAAACTCGTCCGGCGCAACGATGAGGGTAAATTAGATCCTCAAGGTAAAGTGTGGGCTGCACCTTACCGCTGGGGAAGTACGGTAATTGCCTATCGAACCGACAAATTTAAGGCTTTGGGGTGGACTCCGACAGATTGGAAAGACTTGTGGCGAGTCGAATTGCGCGATCGAATTTCTCTGCCAGACAGTGCCAGAGAAGTTATCGGTTTAACATTAAAAAAACTAGGGAAATCTTACAATACGCAGCAATTAGATAAAGTCCCAAATCTCAAAAAAGAACTCGCAAATCTGCACCAACAAGTTAAACTTTATAGTTCGGACGCTTACCTGCAACCATTGATTTTAGGCGATACTTGGTTGGCAGTAGGTTCCTCTGGGGACTTGCTGCCGCTGCTGCAAACTCAAAAGGATATTGCTTTAGTAGTTCCGCTTTCGGGAACTGCACTTTGGACGGATTTGTGGGTACAACCAGCATCAGGAAATCCAGTTTCTTTAGTGGAAAAATGGATTGATTTTTGCTTACAACCTGGGGTTGCTCCTCAATTATCTTTGCTGGCTAAGGCTAGTTCGCCGATAATTGTCGGCATGAAACCCGAAGATTTGCCGGAAGCTGTTCGCACTAATTCTGTGTTGTTGCCGGATGCTAAGATTCTTGCTGCTAGCGACTTTCTGCTGCCTTTTGGGGATGCGGGGATCTCGCTGTATCGATCGCTCTGGCAAGAAACTAGGCAAGTAGTTAAGAGTTAAATTACAGTCATCCCGCGAGCCCGCCAGGGGTTGAAACCCCTGTCTAATAGCTAAAGTCCTCTCAAAGAGGACTGAAGAACTCATATCATTTCCGGTTACACTCATACATGATGTTGACTGTTGACGGTTGACTGTTGACGCCGTGAACAGTCAACCGTCAACGCCGTGAACACTGAACTGGAATTTACTATTCCGATGCTAACGGATTTGATATCATTAGTCGTCTTCAGACGACTTTAGCTTTGAGGCAGGGGTTTCAACCCTTGCCGGACTATGGGTTTGACCTTAAGTTCACACTCCCAAAGGCACGGCGCCGTGTCCTAACTCTTGTAGGGACACTAATCTAAAATCCTTTCACCCTTCCTCGAATACCCGGATTTGAGAGAGATTCTAAATCAATGCGACAGTTAAGCCGATCGCCCTTGCATGAATAAACTGCCAAAGCAGTGCCTTGACGGTTGCAAACTCGCACATTGTAACCATAATCGTTGGCGACAGTGCCAAAGCGGTTAACAAACTGATAGCGTTCCATATAATCGAGCAAACTCCAAAGTTGGCGGTTGACTATGAGAATTACCCAAGTATTGCCGGGATCGACAAACCAGCGATCGAGCAATTTGCCGCCATAGAGTTTTTGAGCTAACCACAGACTCGGCACGCTTTTTTCGGTTTGCGAAAGCGGGGGCGACGGGAAATTAGCAGCGTTGCCAGTCGGGCAGATAGGCTGCTGGGAAAAGGCCGCAGATTGCTCGCACAGCAAGGCTCCGAGGCACGCAGAACAGGCGATCGGGAACAAAAATAAAGTTTTTGTCAAAATGCTATTCTTGCGGGTATCAACATCGTATTTCATAATTATTGTTTTCTTTTTTATATATTTCCCGTAGGGGCGGGTTTTACCAACCATTTATGTCGGCAACTCGCCATCTAGAAAACCCGCCCCCGCACAGCAGATAACCTACATCAACCTTACATTTTATTATCTGCAAAAGATGTAGATTGCGATTTTGTGTTGCGGAGGGGCGGGTTTATTAGATTGTTTGTTTTTGGCTTTTATTGTTGGTAAAACCCGCCCCTACAATATTAAAATTCCGATCGCCTAAACAATGAAGCAGGCAGACAAGCAGTAAAAGTAGAACCGCAATCTAACTCGCTAGTAACTTCAATATCGCCGCCCATCATCTGACAAAAACGCTGACTGATAGTCAGTCCCAAACCAGTACCCCCGTACTTGCGAGTAGTTGAATCGTCAGCTTGAGTAAAAGGTTGGAACAGTCGCTCTTGCTGTTCTTGTGTCATGCCGATGCCCGTGTCCGTCACTCGAAAAATTAAAAAGTCTGAATCCAAAATTAACATTTGAGCAATTTTTGGTTGATATTTATTTTTTAATTCTTCGCTGGTAATTCTTTCGACAGTAAGCACGATCGCCCCATTAGCAGAAAATTTAGCAGCATTGCTGAGCAAATTCAGCATTACCTGTCGCACTTTCATCAAATCGCCGTGCATCGCACCGATATTGTCAGAACTCAATACTTGCAAAATATTGCCGTTTTTATCCATTAGCGGTTTGATAGTTGTTACTACCTCCTCGATTAAGCCTCCAACATCGAAGCTTTCGAGGTAAATCTCCATCTTGTCAGCTTCAATTTTGGAAATGTCTAGAATGTCGTCAATTAGGCGCAGCAAGTGTTTGCCAGCAGTGCGAATTTTGTCTAAATCCGAGACTACCTGTAAATTGCCTAACTCTTCGGCATCTTCCGCTAGCATATCGCTGTAGCCGATAATCGCGTTGAGGGGAGTGCGTAACTCGTGGCTCATGTTTGCCAGAAAAGCACTCTTGGCGCGGTTGGCGAGTTCTGCGGCTTCTTTAGCCAACTGCCACGCTTCTTCAGCGTCTTTGCGTTCGGTGATATCCCGCAGTGTCGCCACTACCGCTTCGACGCTGCCGTCTGTCGTACAAACCGGGCTGAGAATGTACTCGTAGTCACGGGTTCCCCAGTTGGCCGTGGGGACAATTACTTCGCCTTTCTTGGGCTCGGCTGTGGCAAATATGCCGTCGCATTCTTGGTGAACCCGCTGCATAATTGTTGGCGGCCAGCCTAATTCCTGCCAGGTTTTGCCAATCATTTCTCTGGGGTTCATGCCGGCAGCTTGAGCGGCGGTGCGGCTGACATAGGTGTATTTTCCCGATCGATCTACTAGAAAAATTAGGTCAAGAGAAGCGCCGAGAATCCCGTCAACTGTTCTGGCGTGTCGGGCTACTTGAGCCGTCATTTGTCTGACTGTGATGGCGCCGCGGACTCTGGCGGCGAGTTCAAACCGCAAGAGTTCGTTGGCTTGTTTGAGGAATAGGGTGCGCTGTTCGACTTCTATTTCTAGTTCTGCTTTGGCTTTTTCTAGGGTGAGTTCTGCCAGTTTGCGATCGCTCACATCTGTAGAAATTGTACCGACTGCATAAGCTTTACCTTCGGAGTTGCAGAGGGGAAATTTCAGAGAAATATAAGTGTGCGGGCCGTCGTCTTGAGGGATGATTTCTTCGAGGGTTAGGGGCGATGAGGATTCGAGAACTTTCAGGTCATTTTCTCGCAGGGCTGCTGAAGAGTCTTGGGGAAAAATATCGCCGTCGGTTTTCCCTGTTATTTGCTCTTTTGCGATGTCAAACAAATTGTCAAAATGCCGGTTGGTGAGCAGGTATTTTCCGTCAACATCTTTGATGTAAATTACTGCTGTTGAGTTGTCTAAAATCGCTTGCAGCAGTGCTTCGCTCTTTCGCAGGGCTTTTTGAGTGTTTTGGCGATCGAGTATTTCTGGCTGCAATTCCAAGTTGAGGCGATTTAAGTCTTGCCAAGCTTCCTGGACTAGATTTAAGGCGATCGCGCTTTTTTCTAGTTCTGTATTTACCTGCCGCGACTGGTTTGAGACGGAGTTTTCGGGCAATTCTAGGGGTTGGAAAGCAAGCGGGATGTGGGGATTTGCGATCGGGCGTTGGCGAAGCCCTCGAAGAGGATCGCCCGCCAATTTTTTATTATATCGAAAATCTACCGCTAATTGACCATCTAAACTCGATTTTTTAGGGAATAAATCGGGGAATTCGCCGAAATTTAAATTGTCATAAATTATATCAAATGTCCGCGATCGCTGCGGCGGTTCGGCGCTGGAGTTAAATGCCCAATTCCCGTCTGCTGTTGATAAATCTGAGTTAGCGGGTTTGGCAATCCGGCGAGTGACGGCAACTCCCAAGGCGAAGGGGACAATGGCAACCGCAGACATTACCAGCAGCCAGTTGTTGCCCCACCAAGTTTCGATCGAGGTTTTGGGGATGAATCGCACTAAAATTGCTGCGGGTTTTCCGGCTAAATTGCCAAGGGATTTGGCAGCTACAGCATAAGTTTGACTGCCTGTTTGTACGTTTCCGGCGACTGGTTTGCCGCCGGCGGCGAGTGCAGATTTCAGCAGCGATTTTTCTGCCAGCAAGTCTGGTAACTTTTGGTTTTTTGTAACTGCTTGCGAACTTGCCAAGACAAATTTGCCGTCCGCCAGCGGTGCGTAGATAGCCTGATATCCGCCGCCCTGTAAATTGATGGTTTTGGTGCTAGCAACTGCCGAAGTTTGGCTGATAATTTCTCCTAAGACTAAGGCAGCAATCACTGTCTGATTTTTGGGATCTTTTATGGGAATTGCTGCGTAGTGGAGGAGAACAGGGCGAGATCCCTTTCCGGGCGGCAAAGATCCCAATTGTTCCTGAACTTCCGATTTAGCAATGATTTCGGTGGCGGTAATTGGGTTTTTTGTAGCGAATACTCGATCGACTATTTTTTGCAGGTTAAAACTTTTTCCCTTCTGGTTGGGGTTGACGCTAACCACTATCTGCCTGTTTTTTCCAACTAAGGCCGCGCTGTCTATATCCCCTGTTTTGGCTTGATTTTCTAGAATTTTATTGACAGATTTTTGTAAATATGATATTTTTTTGCGGCTGTTGTAAGCTAAGGCTATTTGGGCGATCGTTTTGCTGTCAGAGGAGTTTTGCAAACGGTCGGCGGCGCGATCGAGTGGTAGATTGTAGTTAATTTCACTAAGGCTCAGTTCAGATTTAGCTTGATTTTGCAGTTGATTGCTTCCAAGTGCCGATGTTAGCCAAATTGCTGCTGCCGTTAGTCCGACGGGCAAGATTGTTTGTAAAGTCAGCAGTCCGATTAGCTGTTTTCTGGTAACAGATAAGTTGTAGGTACACGGCTTGAAAGCTGCTTTCAATCTTCTTTCGGAAGTCGCAACTTTAGTTGGCTGCAGACAATTTGGCTGGCTGTCGTTTAACTGAGTATGAGCCATAGTAGTAGATGCGGGATCGGTTGTAGATGACAAGCAATCAATTTTAGATTTTAGATTTTAGATTTTAGATTTTAGACTTTGGCGTGAGCGCTCAGTTGAACGATTTTAGATTTTATATCGAGTTCGGTTAATCACTCCTATCCTATCCGGTCGAGCGATCGAGATTTTTGTAGGGGCGGGTTCACCAACAATACCTGCCAATAATTGACAATCTCCAAAACCCGCCCCGACCGGGATATTATGGTTAATCGATCGGACATGATATCATCATAAAATTGTTGCCTCTCGCCGCCAACCAAGCAAGAAAATGACTGGGTATTCTCAAAAAAATCGGTTTCTCGCTGTTAATTAGATTGTGTTATTTAGTTGTTTTTACATATAATACTGTCGGCTCCTATTTAAAGTGTATTGGGATCATCCAAATGAGTCCTTTCACAGGAGTGTTCGCGGTTAGAGGTAGGCTTTGCTGTGCAAGATACTCGCACTCCTTAAAAACGCTTTTTGCCAAATCGGGATGCTCCCGCATACAGTCGTAAAACGAAGTAGTTTATCGATCGACTGTATCGTAAATTCAGTTCAACTGAAATGTTACACCATTCTCAATAAGGTTTTTATGGGCGGGATCTCCTGCCCAACCCCTACTCCCCACAAGAAATTAATTCTTTGTGGAACAGGCCCGAAAGGCCTGTTAAGCGAGAATGGTAGAAGATATCAGATTCAACCAAAGTTTAGCGTAATTATTGCAACACTTAGATACGCTCGATCGCCTTTTCCCTGCTTCAGCTTTTTTTCAATCCCACAACCGCCTGCCTGCTTTGCCGCCGAGTCGCTGGTGAGTATCTTTGAGCAAAGTTGGGATGTCTAACTCTTCGGGACACCGGGGCAAACATTCGCCGCAATCGGTGCAGCGGTTGCCTTTGCTGCCGGGAAACCAGTGTCCGGCATTTTCAAACATTGCATAGCGGTATTTGCCAAAGTCAGTCATGTCGCACCCGACGGCGAGATTGCGGAGTCGCAATACTTCGGGAATGTTGATGTTTTCCGGGCAAGGCAAACAGGCATAGCACTGGCTGCATTTGTCGGTTTTCAAAGTTGCTGCAATAACCGATTCTAGCCGATCGAACGCAGCGATTTCGGAGTTGGTGAGGGGAAAGTCGCGATCGCAATATTTCAGAGGTTGCTCTAATTCTGTGGCATTTGCAGGGCCCACACTCAAAGTCCCAATCCTCGTATCGCTGAGTAAAAATCGATAGTTCAACTCTAAGGGCGAGAAAGGCGAGCACAATTGTGCGAGAGTTTCCGGGGGCGTGTAGAGTTGCCCTCCTTTATCTGCCGGGGAAATGATGAAAACGCCCATATCTTTGTCTTTGGCGAGTTCAATTGCCGGGGCGTTGCGCTGAAAAAAATAGTAATAATGCAGATTGACAAATTCAAACAAATCTGTATTGATTGCAGCCAAAATCAGATCCAGAGGCCCGTGAGTCGAAAAGCCGACGTGCCGAATGATCCCATCAGCCAGGGCTTTGCGTACAGCTTCCATGCAGCCTGTGGGATCTCGCACAATCGCCAAATGTTCCCAAGTATTCAAACCGTGAATTGCCAGACAATCGATATAGTCTAAATTCAGGCGTTTGAGGGATGCGTCGATGCAGCGTTCCATGGCTGCTGCATCCTCGGTTGGGGAAATTTTTGTAGTGACGTGGAGGCGCGATCGATCGACAGACAAACCAGCCGAAAGGGCTGCGCCAAGATATTCCTCGCTGCAACCGTAACCCGCCGCCGTTTCCAGGTGATTGATTCCCTGAGAAACCGCCTGTTGTACAGTCTGACAGGCAGTTTCCTCAGAAGCCAAATAGCGCATGGTTCCCAAGGAAAATACAGACAGGTGCAACTCCGTTTTGCCAAACCGTCGATAGCGCATAAATGTTAGGAAGTTTCGCCCGGGCTAAAGCCGCTTCTCTTAATCAAATCCTCTGGACGGAGGTTTGAGATAAATTCCCGGAAGGCCCGGCGTTCTGCCTCATCAGCATCTCGATCGACAGGTATCGAAGCATCGGCGACGACTTCTTCCATCACCCAGATGGGGCAGTTCGTTCGCAGGGCTAGGGCGATCGCGTCGCTAGGTCGGGCATCGATCTCTTTTTTAACTTCTCCCTGACGGACGATCAGCACGGCATAGAACGTGTTATCTTGCAGCGAGTGAATAACTATGCGCTCCAAGGTAAGACTCCATGCCTCTAAAAAATTGACCATCAGATCGTGAGTTAAGGGCCGAGGAGGCTTGTGGCCTTCGATCGCGCTAATAATAGCCTTTGCTTGCTCCTGACCGATATAAATAGGCAAAGCCCGTCGCTCAGTAGCGTCTCTCAATAGGACAATAGGACTGCGCGTGGCTGCATCTAAGGCAATTCCAGCGACTTTCATTTCAATCATAAAAATGCTCGGTAAGTGGGAAACTCAGAGACTTTAGTCCTGAGAGGGAAACAACATGGGCGGTTTCAACACATTCGACTACGCTCAGTGAGCACCACCTTGAATCCCCTTTCCCCTTTCGGGGGTAGAGGGGTATGGTTGCCCCTCTTTGGAGATATGGTTGTCTCCGGCTCCCTTTCGGGGTAATGTTCGCTTGTCGGTCAATGTTATGAGAGCTTGTTAGACTTGCAACACTGTCGAGCGTGACCTTAAGACTGTTTAATTGCAAATGACAGAGCGGAAAACTAGCGTCGCATTCAAGGAGTGTCGTGACTCAAATAACGTAGCCAGTTAAGGCTGAGGCCCGTCAGCACAGCTTGCTTCGATTGCTCTTACAAGCTCAGTCCCTGGTTTTAGGGCTGGGTTACTGACAGAATTAAGAAACTGCAAGGCGGTAGAAAACTCGGACATAAAGATGACCTAAATCCAGTATGACTCGATCTTCGCCTGAATCTGCAACTGATCTGGGACTATCGATTTTAGATTTTCGATTTTCGATTTTCGATTGACTCCGGGGGACAGGGGGACGGAAAAAGCTCCTGCATCTGGTTTGTGACTGTGGTTTGATGTAAATAGGCGATCGACTAAGGAAAAATACTTATGTTTACAGGACTAATTCAATCTCTCGGAAAACTGAAGTCGCTAGGCAACGATTATTTCCAAATTTCCTGCACATCAAACAACTCCTACCAGATTTTACAAGATTTAGCCATTGGGGACAGCGTAGCCGTGGATGGAGTCTGTTTGACGGTAGTGGAAGTTCTGCCTGCGACGGGTTTTGTCGCCGTCGCTTCCCCAGAAACTCTCCGCCGCACTACTCTGGGCTCATTCCCCGATGCTTTGGTGAACCTAGAAACCTCCCTGCGCGCCGGTAGCAAATTGGGAGGACATTTTGTGACGGGGCACGTAGATGCGATCGGCACTTTAGCCACATCCACCCAAACCGCCAACGCTTGGGAGATGCGCTTTACTGCCCCACCATCCGCCAATTCGGGATGGCAGCGTCAAATAGCACCTTACATCGTTTCCAAGGGCAGCATCGCCGTCAACGGCATCAGCTTAACCGTGGCAGATTGCGATGCTGACGGCAATTGGTTTGAAGTTGCTGTCATTCCCCACAGTTTTGGTGAGACAAACCTCAGCTATTTGCAACCAGGAAGTTTAGTAAACTTAGAAGCAGATATTCTGGGCAAATATGTCGCCAAATTTCTCCGCAGCGGCTCAAAATCCCATCCCGAACCGTGGGAAGAAACCTCCACAATCAACAGTTTAGGAACAATTACACCCGAATTCTTAGCAGAACACGGATTTATGTAATCAATGAAACAATCAAAATCATTGCTGAGCGAAGTAGCTGTGGGCCGGGTAGCATCTTTTTATCATTTAGAATATGACTTTTAGTTGTAGTCTATCACCATTCTCTTGCTTTGCACAACTCATTGATACGTGCTATATACCATTGACGTTGAACAGAGAAGGCGGTACAATTTTTATTAGGGGTTTCTTGGCTATCTCTTCCGCCGACTGTGTAAGTCCTGACTGCGACGAGTGTAAGGTAGAGCTGCCAATCTACAAAGAAAAAAAATTGAAAAACCTTGTTAAAAACCAATGCAGCCAGATTATCAAAAATCTCCCAATTTACCTCTCGTCTCAGTCATTATCCCTGCATACAACGCTGAGCCATTTATTGAAGAAACTCTGAAATCTGTTCTAGCTCAAACTTATCCAGCAATTGAAGTTTTAGTAGTCGATGACGGTTCCCAGGATCGAACCCCTGAAATTGTCGAAAAAATTAGCCAAAAAGATGCTCGCGTCCAGCTTCTGAAACAGCAAAATGCTGGAGTCGCTGCTGCTCGAAACTTAGGAATTCAGCAGTCGAGAGGAGAATATATTGCCCCCATTGATGCCGATGATATTTGGTATCCTGAAAACATAGAAAAACAAGTTGAATGTATGTTGGAGGGAGGCGAAGAAGTAGGGGTGGTCTATTCGTGGACAGTAGACTTAGATGAAAAAGGATTGCTAACAGGAGGATTCCGGTCTTTTAGAATTGAAGGTGACGTGTACGCTACCCTAATCTGCCACAACTTTATAGGAAACGCGAGTGCTTCTATGATCCGTCGCAGTTGTTTGGAAAAGGTGGGGGTTTATGACAAGACATTGAAGGAAAGGAATGCTCAAGGCTGTGAAGACTGGGACTTATACCTGCGGATAGCAGAGCTTTATCAATTTCGAGCCGTGTCGGAATTTTCCATTGGCTATCGCAGAATGTATAACACTATGTCTACCAACTATACGACAATGGCGAATTCTCAATCTTTGATGCTGCAAGCTGCCAAGCAACGGCATCCCGAAATTCCCGATTTCCTGCACCGATTATCTACCAGTAATTTTTTGCTGTACTTAGCGAACCAAAGCAGCCGCAACGGCCGCGATCGCACCGCGCTCTTTTGGTTATTCCAAGCTTTAAAAACTGAGTGCATCTCACCCTTATTGCGTTCTGGCTTTTACATAGTATTGGGAAAGAGCCTTTTAAACCTATTATCCCAGTCTGGGAAACATCAGGATGCTCTCGATGCACCTGTGAGAGTAGAAGATACGCCATCCTCTGAGAACCAACAGATCGGCCGGGAGGTGTTGGTAGAGATCCGGCGCAAAAAGATCGAATTAATGGTAACGATAGGGAACATTTTTCACCGCTCAATTTCCCTCCTTGTCAAGCGAAATCAACCAAATATTGACACGCTCCCTCAAGTGAACATTAGCGCCACTCCCCCGACAGAGGCAGAGTTGTCTTAATGAAAAAAGAAATTAAGACTATTAAAACGTAATTACGCACTGCAACGCAGTGGCGGTGAGCAGTTACCAATTTTTCAAACGATACAGCACCGGCTCAGTATTAAAATTTTTTCCGAAAACTGGTTGCAGCGGGCCTTCGGCACTTGTCAGCCAAGATAGAGCTTTTCTGGTAGCTGCGTTTGTCCCAGTCAGGGGCCCGAATCCCACAGTCCTAATTTTATTTCGCCGTAAATTGTCAATCCATTCCGAAAGTCGATCGGCTCTAAACGGCACATATAAGACTTGTCTGTCCAAATTTCTCCCGTAAAACAGGTAGCTGCGCGAACTTAAAAAGAAGCCTATTCTTTCATCTGGTACTGTATTTTTATCAATATATTCGTAAATACCGCGATACAGTTCTGTGCGTGCGAAATCTCGCTTTTCCCTCCAATTACCAATTACTATCAATCCTATACAGACACCAATTATCACTATGTAAATCGATTTTTTGCGGGTGGGAAATAGATGATTCAGCCATCTATAGCCAGGATTGATTTTCCACAATATCGCAGCCAGTGTCACTGACACAATATAAAATATCGGAGATGGTAATATATCTGGCCAACTGGGGCCTAATATTTTTCCGATAGTATTAATAGCTTCTCTTGGGTTAGACTTAAAATTGTCAATCAATAAACTCCCCCAAACAATACTATCTCCGGTGAAAGAAGCATTTTTAATATAATCAAAAAGTGTGTTGCTAGTAATTCCGAACAAACCACTAACCAACACCACTATCAGAACAACTAGATTTGGAGTTTTTATCCGAGTTGCTGTAGCTGCGGCGGCGATGGCGAGTACGCTTAAAAAGGGAAAGCCGTATCTGAGATTAAAACCCAGTAAAGGGCTGAGTTTACCGATCGAATCTCCCGCCGTACCGGACGTGTAAGGTGTAATTAGATACAGAATTCCTGTGCTGGCGAGAAGTATTATTAAAATAATATTATTTTGATTGATTATTCTGGCTTTACCCTGGATAAACACCAGAGGTGCTGCCAATACCTGAAGCGCGATCGCCAGAAAAGGCAGTTGCAATCTAATGATAATTTGTAAGCCGACAGTTTGCCAGTGGGAAATATTGGTGGGATTAAATTGAGCTGCTAAAGTGCTTTGCCAAATATTGAAAGACGGCGAAGCTGACGGCGCAGGCTGGGTAGGTGTTGCTTGCTGTACGGGAGGTGTTGGCGCAGGTACGGGAGACGGTAAGGAAAAAGGCTGTAAGGGAACTTTAAGATCGCCGACTTCGCCGAGAGGATAATTGATTTGCAGCAAGTTTCTCGTATACCAAAAACCTCCTAAAAGCAAGCAACAAGCTATGCCGCAAACTAACACGGGTTTGATAAAGTGGCGAATTCTAAATTGAGTTGGTGTGGAATTTTTATTAACCGCGAATCTTTTAATTTCTAATATTGCTAATCCTCCTAAAAGTGAGGCTGTATAGACTATTCCCGTAATTTTTATTCCGGCTAGCATTCCTGCGGCTGCCAAAAATAGGGAAAGTTCGGATTGCGATCGGCTGCTATGATAGGATAAACCCAGATACAAACCCGCTGTAAATATTGCAGCTAGCGGTAAGTCTGGGTGAATAGTGTTAACTTGGTTGAGCACCATCGGTACTGTTAATACTAAAGATGCTGCTGCCATGCCGTGAATTCGGGTGGCTCCAAATTTTACGCTCAATAGATATACGGCAATTCCCTCAATTACCCAGGCAATTAGCAGGGGAAAAGCTGCGATAAAATCTTCTCTGAAGGGGAGTACACACAAAGCAGATAAAACGTGCCAATTGTAGGGATATACTTTAGCTTGCTCGTGTTCAAAAATCCAATTTCCGGCGGCATCTAATAAGGTCAATGAATGGGTTTGATACCATCGGGCGATCGCAGGCAGGTGAAACCACAATGAGTCATAATTGGTTGTGGGTTTGCTTGCTAGAGTTTTCCACAGCAAAAATCCTGCAACAGCGGTGGCAACAATAATTAGATATTCGGATAGATCCCGATGTTGCTTGATTCGGGGAATCTGCCACTGCGAGAAGGTAAAAGTTTGGTGGTTTTTGGTATAAATCAGGATGAAGCCGATCGCACAAATCAGAATTTCTGCTATAATCACCGCAGCAATATTTAGTCGATCGGCACTTCCTAAAATCAAGCCGATACAAACTTGTGCAACGCTCCATCCCGTCAGGAGTACGAGGAGAAAATGGGGAAATGAATAGTTATTGTTTTCTTTCTGATTCTCGAAGGCAAGAGACAAGCTTAAGGGAATCGGCCCGACTACAATAATCAGAAATAAAATTAATTCCCACAAATGCTGCGCTATTAGCATAAGCTGCAAGTTACCATTTTTTATGAGTTTTTCCTCGTTACCCGAAAGAGCCTGGTAACGAGGAAAAGCAACGAACACGCGATCCCGTTGCACAAAACATAAATTTTCTTGTGGGGAGTAGGGGCTGGGCTTTTCCACCGTTCCACAAGAAAATTAATCTACGCAATCCCCAATTTTTACCTGTTAGCTTGCTTCTGAGGTTTGGGTTTGACTGCTTCAGAAGCTTTGGGCTTAGAAGTGTCAGCTTTTAACAGTTCCGGGAATGGCGGCTGGAGGTTGTGAACTTCGATGTCCATTCCCAGCGGCAGAGGTGGCAACTGGGGCAGATCGTTTTCCAAATCCTTGAGTCCGCTGGCGGTTTGTATTTCCACCATTTTCGGCATTTGCGGTACTTTGGCGGTTTCCAAACTGCCGATCATTTTTGCCAGAGCGAATTCTAGCTGAGAACCAGGGTCGATCGCCACCCAACCCTGGTCAGTCATTTGCCGAACCTCGAAGTGAAGGTGAGGCCCTGTAGACATTCCCGTACTGCCGACGCGGCCGATCGTCTCTCCCTGTTTCACGAACTCTCCCGGTTTCACAAAGAGTTCCGAAAGGTGAGCGTAGAGAGTTTCCTGAGAATTTTTGTTGTGGTTGAGAACCACCGTCAAACCGTAGCCACCCAACCAATCGGCGATCGCCACTTGACCCGCATAGGCTGCCAGTACGGGCGTTCCCATCGGGGCTCCCAAGTCAGTTCCGGTGTGAAACCTGCCGTAGCCCATAACCGGATGAGTCCGCCACCCAAACGGCGAAGTAATGGCCGAAGCAATAGATAGCGGAAACAGCAAGCTGGTGTTGCCATTTCCGGGCACGCCTGGGGGACGCGGCGTGAGATTGTAGTAAGCAAAACCGGTATTGCTGCCGCTGCTGACACTAACCGCACCGACTTGAACCGGCCCGAGTCCCATGCTGGGCGCTGGAGCGCCGCCGCCGTAAGATGCCGCTCCGGCATAATATCCAGCGTCTGCGGAGTATCCAGTGTCTGCCGAGTAGCCGATGTTAGCCGAGTAGCCGATGTTAGCCGAGTATCCAGTGTCTGCGGAGTATCCTGCGTTAGCCGAGTAGCGCGGGGCTACGTAACCAGATTCCGGCGGGTTGGAACCCCCCCAAACCTGGCTGCCTATTTGTTGAACGGCTTGACCGAGTTTACTGACAGGATTCCCGCTACTATTTCCGGCAACAGTTCCCCGAACCTCGCCCGGAAGGCTTTCTGGCAGATTTCGAGGAGGAGGGGCTGCAATATAGCCGTCGTCTGCGATCGGAGTTTCCGGGCTGTAGTTGGGCTCTGCTGCATCTGCCGTCACCGGCTCGGAAATAGGAGGAGGCGCGCACAAATCGCCACCTCCTTCGCAGCCGTTCGATCGTTCTGCAAACTCTATTCTGGTTGGCGCTTCGTACTCTTGGTACTCGCTGGTAGCGCCAATGCTGTAGTCTGTTTGGTCGATTTCAGCGTGGGCTGGGTTAACTGGCGCTTCAAAAGGCGGCTCTTGGGCCGTCGCTTCTGGCAGGGGAATCAGCGCGGGTTCCGGCAGATAATATTCGGTGGGAGGTGGTTCGCTGGCGTACTCAGGCTCTGACGGCGGTGCGGCATCGAAAGGCTCGGACGGCGGAACTTCTGCCTGCGGTTCAGGGTAGGGTTCTGGCGACCCTTGGCTGAATTCGGGTTCCGGGGGCGGGAGAGGAGCTTCAAATAATGGCTGGAGGTCTGCTGCGCCGGGGACGGCTTGTTCTGCTGGCGGAATTTCGGCTTGGGCCCAAACTAAGCCTTTGCTGAGCAGTCCCAGACTGGCAAGACAACCCAGTCCCACCAGCAGTGAGCGATCGGACAAAAGGCGCGATCGAGTCCGGGCGCCTGTAGGGTTCTTTTTTTGCTGTTTGGTGTTCAAATGGGCTGTTATTTGCTTGTCTGGAACTGGTTTCACGATTTTTTTTCCCAACTCAACAGGGGGCACAAGGATCTCGAATTGACAACTCCTCGGCCCGAAGGCACGAGGATTCTTGGTTCATTGGGACTACTCATGTAGCTAGCCCTCCCCAAAATTCACGCTCGTTTTGCCCAACCGCTGTATATCCACGCTGCAACACCACCTGCGCGGCTGCAACATCTCGATTCGTTTCATAGCCGCACGTTTGACATCTATGCACCCGTTCGGATAGTTCTTTTTTGCCTGTATGGGTTTGACATAAGGGACAAGTTTGACTGGTTCGGTTCGGGTCTACTTTTGCAAAGTATGCACCTCGCTTAAAGCAAACATGACCCAAGATATTCAGGAACTGACCAAACCCTGCATCAAGCGTGTGCTTGCTCATCATTCCGGCTGACATTGCTTTGAGGTTCAAGTCCTCAGCAAATATTGTTTGGGCCCAGTTACATAAATGATGTGCGGTCTTGAAATGAAAGTATGAGCGACTGTTCGAGATGTATTCGTGGTGCTTCGCTATTTGGCGATCAATTTGACGAAACTTTCTAGAGCCTTTTTTCTTGCGCTTGAGTTGACGTTGCAGCAATTTCAGCTTGCGTTGTCCATCCACAAAAAATCGAGGTCTATCAATCAATTCACCATCAGAAGTTGCCAAAAAATGTTTTAACCCTAAATCAATCCCTAATCCATGCCCTGAAGGTGGGGCTTGAGGCACTGCGACATCACATTGCAAACTGAGCATGGCTACGTAACCTGAAGCCCTCTTAACAACGCGAATTTGCTTGACATCAAACCCTTGAGGGATTGGACGCGACAGGTGCATTTTAACTAACCCAATCTTGGGTAGGTTGACCCAATCGGCATTATCAAACCGTATAACGGATTCTAGATTCAATTGAGGGAACACAAATGAGCGCATCCGTTTTTTGAATCTAGGAAAACCGTGTCCTCGTTCCCACATCGCCACAAACGCTGCCTCTAGTTGGCGCAATGCCTGCTGCAATACATGGGTGTGAGGCAGTTTCAACTCAGGAATTAACTTCTTTGCGATTGCCAATGATTTGCATTGGCGGGCAAATGTTGGACGCGGTGCATCAGCAGGGATCATGTATTCCTGCTTAATGCTGCACGAGTTGATCTCACACTTACGAGAATTAACCCAATCTTTTCGTTCTCGCAATCCAAAGTTGTAGACCTTGCGGCAAATATTGAGCCACAGGTCGAAAGTCTGGCGTTGCGCGTCGGTAGGAATGAGCTTGTACTCGTAGGTGAGATTTAACATACAACCATTGTAGAGCCAACATGAATAAATGCGGTGCTGTTTATTCAAACACCTTGCTTGAGAGATTCCGAACCGAAATTCCCCCTAGAAGGGGGAGGCTTGTATCCCCTTTTTTTGGTCAGGATCGAATGTATGGCAATCCTTGTCTTTATATACAGGCTTAACTGATTTTACCGGGCTTGAGGCAATTTTTTCTGCACATCGAACAAGCTCAAATGCTTTACGCATTCAGTCGCGATCGATATCCGGTTTTTTTGAGCCCGATGGCACTTGCCTAGAAGTCTGTGACGGCCACACTGTTGACATCCACCCAGGCGTAAACGCACGGGGATTCCTCAACCTCACGATTCAGGTTTCTGCTTCTGTCCCTTACGGGGTTTCGCACCAGCCTTAACAGATTTACTCTGTTCAGGTCTTACAGTCGCTCCACAGACTGACACGGCAAGCCCTGCCGCCAAAATATTTTTTGCCGCATTAATATCTCGGTCATGGCGCGTCCCGCAATTAGGACAATCCCATTCTCGGATATTCAACGGCATCTTGTTAACGATGTGTCCGCAATTACCACACCGTTTTGAACTCGGAAACCATCGGTCAATCTTAATTAAAGTGCGACCGTACCAATCGCACTTGTAGTCAAGTTGTCTGACTAATTCCCCCCAACTTGCATCACTTATAGAAGCGGCAAGTTTAGGGTTTTTAACCATATTCTTCACAGCTAAGTTTTCTACGGCGATGGCGCAAGTTTTCACGCACCAACCGCGTTGTTAACTTGTGAAGATTATCTTTCCTTGCATCAGTAATTTCTTGATGCACTTTCGCTACTTTAAGCCGTGCTTTGTGACGGTTGTTGGACCCTTTTTGTTTGCGATTTAAAGATTTTTGCGCTCTTCTAAGTTGGCGATATTTTGCCTTGAATCCTTTGGGATTGGCAATCTTTTCGCCAGTGCTATAAGTGAGCAAGCTTGTAACTCCCAGGTCGATACCGACTTGATTATCTGTTTTGGGTAATGCTTCAATTTCAACATCTACCAGCAGAGAAACTGACCACCTACCTGATGGTGCAAGCTTTACTGTAATTGTTGATGGTCGGCAACCATCAGGTAGTGTCCGGCTCCAGCGAATGGGTAACGCTTCTGTGCTTTTTGCTAGGTAGACTTGTCCATCTCTGAACTTAAATGCTGACTTGGTAAATTCTGCACTACCACCGTTGCGTTTCTTTTTGAAGTTAGGATATTTTGCCCGCCCATCAAAAAAGTTGGTATAAGCCGTTTGTAAATGTCTCAAGCATTGCTGTAATGGCACACAGCTAACTTTGTTCAGAAAATCTAGTTCTTCGGTTTTCTTCCATTCGGTTAACATTGAAGAAGTCTCAGCATAGCCTACCCGTTTCTGTTGTGCGTACAAAGCTTCCGTTCTTGTGGCTAAAGCACGGTTGTAGACCAAACGAACACAACCCAAAGTACGTCGCAACAAACTTTCTTGTTCCGGCGTTGGGTAGAATCGATAGCTGAAGGCTTTTAGTGTCATGCTGACCTTAAGTACGCTGTTTCACATACTAGCACGTCTAATGTGAAATGGTAGAGCTTAACAAAAATTCATGTAAAGCCTTCCTAAAAGGACGGGGTTTGGGCCCTCCGCTTCGCTCCGCCCATTTTTTTGATGATTCGCTTGAGTAAGGATAGGTTTCATGACTGTAGCTGGCGATCGCTTGACAAATTTTCCTGACTCTGAGTGCGTCGGAGAGCCTGACGGTATCAGTTGGGACTGGCAGAGTTCTGAAGGCTTGCCCTATCTGACTTGCAGCTTGCTTTCTCGCTGGTCTCACGGCTTTTTTACTCGCGATTTCTCGCCCCAGGGGCCGATCGAGCTGACGGAAGTTCTCGAACCGAAAGCTAAGGTTTACCGACTCCAACAGGTACACGGCAATGCGGTACTCAAAACCACTGAGTTGTCCCCGGTTGTGGCTCCGGGCCCGGAAACCGCTGCCCCAAGCTATGCTGAGGCTGATGGCTTGGTTGCCGAGCGAGAATTGGAGGCGCTGTGGGTTTGCTCCGCTGACTGCGTGCCGGTGCTGATTGCTGACGATCGCACGGGACTGGTTGCGGCAGTTCACGCGGGTTGGCGCGGGACTGCTGCTAAGATATTACCAGAGGCGATCGCTCAACTTGTGGCACAAGGCAGTCAACTAGAAAATCTGAAGATTGCTATGGGGCCGGCGATCGCTGGAGAGGTTTACCAGGTATCTGTGGAAGTGGCAGCGGAACTGGGAGCCACCATTGCTCCTAGGAGTGCCGTTAGTGCGACAGGAGACGGCATCTGCGAGTTTTTGCATCAACTCCCCGAAACGCCTGTCTTAGCCGATCCCGAACCGGGAAAAGTACGCTTGGATGTTCGCATCTGCAATGCTCTGCAATTGCAGCAGTTGGGAATCGATATTTCTCAAGTGGCGATCGCTCCTTTCTGTACTTATTCTGACTCGGCTCGCTTTTTTTCCTACCGCCGCGATCGACTTAAAAAAGTCCAGTGGTCGGGAATTGTGAGCGCCAGCAGGACTTGTCCCTTCTGAGGGCATTTGGCAGAAGGTAAAATTTTAGACGGCCCAGATAAAAATAAAAATCTTTGGATTCATTATTTTTTATTTACGAATGCCAAATGCCTTCTAGTTTCTACCTTCGTAAGGTTTGCTGGTTCCTGTTTTAAAACACTAAAAACTAGCAGCAAAACTTTTGGGAAAGCGGCAGAGCTCCCGCCCCGCTTTCCTCTCTTGTTAAGATTGCTATATAACGAGAGTCTTCAGCGGGTTATTACAATGAGTGAGCCAACTCCCTATCAACTTCTTGAAGTCGATGAAGATGCTTCCTTTGATGAAGTGCAAGAGGCCCGCACGCGCCTAGGCGAGCAGTACAGCGGTGACAAGAAACGTTTGGAATTGATCGAAGCAGCTTACGATGCGATCCTCATGGATCGCCTGCGGCAGCGACAGGAAGGCAAAATTAAAGTACCCGAACGCATCCGCTTTCCCGAACGGCTGACTCCCCCACCCCCAAGCTTTACTCCGTCTCCTCCTAGTGGCAGCCCAGCTTGGTTGCAGCGGTTAATCGATACTCCTAGTCGATCGGACATTTTGTGGCCGGCTGGGGTGTATGTGGGGTTAGGCGGACTGAGTATTTATCCGGCGGCTAATGATGGTTTACTACAGTTGACTCTGGCTCTTGGGGTCGGCTGTTGTCTTTATTTTGTTAATCGCAAGGAACAAAAATTTGGTCGGGCTGTGCTGCTGACTGTGGCTGGCTTGGTTATAGGCTTGTTGCTGGGAGGCTTTTTGGGTTCTTTGGTCAGTCCGGCATTTATAACAACAGAGAAATTTATCGCTTTGTTTACGTTTTTAATTCTGTGGCTGGTCAGCGGTTTTCTGCGATAGTCAGTTGTCAGTTGACAGTTGACAGTTGACTGTTGTCAGTTGTCAGTTGTCAGTTGTCAGTTGTCCACAGTCATCAATCATTAGTCAAGCATCAACAGTCATTAGTTATTGGTAATTGTTAATGGGTAATTAGTAATTGGTAATTGGTAACAATCAACTAACTACTAACACCTAAAACCTACGAACCAACCAATAACAATTAACCAATAACAATAATTAACCACTGCCAACTGTCAACTGTCAACTGTCAACTGACTACTGACTACTGACTATCTAAAATAATCTCAACTGCTTCACTCAAATTGTTAGCAATTAAATCCGGTTGGTGCATTTCTAGTTGGGTGCGATCGCGAATTCCGCACAAAACACCAATTACCTTGACGCCGTGCGTTTTTGCTGATATAATATCGGCTTCCGTATCGCCCACCATCCAAGTGTCAGAAGCCGGCGGCAGTTCGGCGAGAGCTCTTGCCATCAACAGGGGCTTATCTTTGACATCCCCGGTTTTAACGTAATCGTTGGGGAGGCAATAGCGGCGGTTTTCCGGGAAAAAATGCCCTAAATTGCAGCGGTTGAAGGCTTCATCTAGTTCCCTAACGCGGCGCATGGTCATCACCGCTAAGTCTACTCCAGCGCCCTGCACCTTTTCGAGAGTTTCCAGAGCGGTGGGAACTGGTCGATCGTAAATCATGTAGGGTAGGGTGTGGACGGTTTGACGGCGTTTCTGGGCAAAATCGCGGGCTTGGGCAGCGTCTAATCCTGAGAGGATGGCGATTTCGGTTTCGGGAACCCGCGCGCGCTTCATGTCCCAAAACTCTGCCTTGGGGAGTTCGCGCACTGGTTGCCCCTCACGTTGAGTCTCGGCCAGACAATACTGGTAAACTCGGTAGTAGCGATCGGACACGTCCATGATCGGGCCGTCAAAGTCGGTAATAAGTCTCAGCATTTAGCAGAGTATTTTTAAGCTTTTATACAAATCTTTCGATACTATATCACTTAAAGGTAACACTTTATTTACAAAATTTGACACAAATACCCTGGGGAGGTAAGGTCTATAGGAATGGTGCTAATTAAAGCAAACATTTGAATTAAACTGTGCTGTTCCTCAACTTGAGCGGTTGTCAGCCATATCGGGGAATTTAAAATGAAAATGTGCCGCACAAATAGTGTAAACCGCTACATCTTGTTCATAAATTTCAACCTCAATAGAGGCTGATTTTGACTGCGCTTTCTCAAAAAAAGTGGGTTCAATTAATATTTTGCCCCATTTTTAAAATAAGCAAAAACTGCTTGGAGAATCCAAAGTGTACTGTTTGCATAAATTAGCCAGCGGTAACAAGTGATGACATCTGCCAGTATAAAAATTTCCCTGAGAAATCGCAGCCAAACAACAACTAACTTTACCGGCTAACCTTTGAGAGAGATGCTCTACAATAACGAGATGCTTCCAACATTAACTGTAGAGAGCAGCCCCAGAAGTATTAATATTCTTCTTTATAAGCTGTTATCCTTACGCAGGATTGAATACCTCACAGTCGATCGGGAACTCAAAATTAAAGAAATATCTTTGAAAGTGCAAGATTTTGCCTACATTCATGAGGAAGTAGGCGAAGGAAAAGACGTGCGCGATAGTTTTCCAGAACTGATCGGAATTGAAGGAATCCTTGAAGATATTATTGAAGAACGACAGCAAGACTTTCAGTTAAAATCAATTAGCCGAGTTCTCGAAGACGGATCTTATTTGTATCTAAATTTGTACATTTTTGGTTATAAGGGACAAGCCACTGCTGACAGATTGATTATTTTATGCGAAGATGTGACAGATAGCATAGGATCTCCGCCAACCATCGTTCAGGCTGCCAACAAAACAAGTATTAAAGGTGAGAACTTAGCTGCGGCTGGCGATTATATTGACAAAATCATTAATTCCCTAGGGGATGTTTTGTTCGTAACAGGAACATCGGGCCAAATCAAAAAAGTGAATCAAGCTGCACAGCAATTATTTGGATATACCGAATCGGAATTAATCGGCCAATCCATATCCATGATTACGGCTGAGGAGGAATTGTTACGCAAAGTCAGCCAGCTACCTCCTGCACTTAAAAGCGAATATTGGCCTCAAGTAAAAGTAACTTGCCAAACGAAAATAGGTTTAAAGCTGATTGTTGCGTTTTCATGCTCTAGTTTTGAGACAAGCACAGGAAGCCCGGATGCAGATAGCGAGGTTATACAAGATTTTGTATATATCGGCAAAGACATTACCAAGCAACAACGCATAAAAAAGTGTCAAGAAGCACAGTATGCTGTTACTCATATCCTATCAGAATCAAGTTCTCTAGATAATGCAACTCCGAGAATTTTGCAAGCTATTTGCCAAAGTTTTGGGTGGGATCTTGGCGAACTTTGGACGCCTGCAGAGGCGGAGGAAGAAACTAGATTGGGTGCGGAAATAAAATCGGAAAAAGAGTCACTTTGGTGCCTGCCGCTTTGCTGTCCGATCGCGGAAACTCGTTGTTGGCGGCGGGGGGTAGTTTGGCAGGCAGCGGAGGAAGTTAGGGAGTTTGCCGAAAACAACGAGCAGATTACTTTGGCGGCGGGTGAGGGTTTGCCCGGAGCAGTTTCCAAGAGCGGTTCTCCGCAGTGGATTACGGATCTTGTGGGCGATCGCAATTTCGTGCGATCGCACTTGGCCCAGGAAGCGGGACTGCGATCGGGATTCGGTTTCCCCATTCACGCTAGGGGCCAAGTTGTAGGAGTAATGACTTTTTTTTGCCGGGAAGAACTGCCGCCCGATCAAGATTTACTTCAGATAATAGCTGTGGTAAGTTCTCAATTAGGAGAATTTGTCAAGCGCAAATATGCAGAGCAAGAATTGTACGAAGCTGAAGCTTCAATCCGATTTTTGTACGAACAAGAAAAACGGCAAAGTGAAGAATTAGCTCGGCAAAATTTAGCTTTAGAACAAGCCAAATTAGAATTACAAGCAGCTAACATGGAATTGCAGCGGCTCGCTTCGGTGGATGGATTGACTCAAATTCCCAACCGCCGCTGTTTTGACAAAAAATTGGAGTTAGAATGGCAGTTGATGGAGCGAGAAAAAGAGTCGCTGTCTTTAATTTTGTGCGATATCGATTTTTTCAAACTTTACAACGATCGTTACGGGCATCAAGGAGGCGACGAATGTTTAAAAAAAGTGGCCGAAATTTTAGCTAACAACGCTCAGCGGGCAGGAGATTTAGCCGCCCGCTACGGCGGCGAAGAATTTGCGGTAATTTTGCCGCGAACTGATGTGCAGGGAGCCATGCGGGTAGCTGAAGCAATTCGCAGCGATTTGAAAGCGGCGGGTATTTTTCATGCTGCTTCCAAGGTAAGTGAGTTTATAACTCTCAGTATGGGGATCGCTAATGCTGTGCCTGCTGCTGGTTTATCGATTGAGGGGTTAATTGGACAGGCCGATCGAGCGCTGTATCGAGCTAAACTAGAAGGGCGGGATCGGATAGTTTGCCTAGACTTGAAAAGAGAATTTCAGGGCCCGAAAGGAGTATTTTCTGATGATTGTGAGAGAAGCTAAAATCGCTGACGCACCTGCAATCGCACGGGTTAATCTAGATACTTGGCGGACAGCTTACCGAAAAATTGTACCAGCAGATTACCTCGCACAGTTATCCTATGAAAAGCGAGAAAGCAATTGGCAAGAACTCCTGGTAAACGCAGAAAAAAGTAAAAATTTTGTGTGCGTTGCGGAGAATGAATCGGGAGAAATTGTGGGTTTTGCTGCCGGTGGTTGCGAGCGCACCGGCAAATATATATATAAAGGAGAATTATTTGCCATCTATATTTTGGAGGAATATCAGCGTCAAGGAATCGGGCGGCAACTCGTGAGAACAGTTGCCACAAAATTGGCAGAATTAAGTTTGAACTCGATGCTGGTTTGGGTACTAGGAGACAATTCAGCCTATAGGTTTTATGAATTATTAGGAGGTGAAAAAGTAGACGAACAGCAAACAACTCGAGCAGGAGTTGCACTAAAAGAAATTGCCTACGGGTGGAAAGATATCGCCGTGCTGATTAACACGCCTGTATGACCTAAAAAGTGGAATTTTTGTCAATCATCTATCAAACTTCCCCTCTTCATTTGTTCGCGTTCAATTGCCTCAAACAAAGCTCGAAAATTCCCCGCCCCAAAACCTCCAGCTTGCACCTGTGTGCCGTTAACTAAACTAACTCGGCGCTCAATAATCTCGAAAAAGAAAGTCGGTTCTGCAAAAATTGGCTGGGTAAATATTTGCAGCAGCATCGCTGCGGGAGTATCTTCTTGCCAATCTGCCAAAACTTGACAAGCTGCAATTGCTTGCCAATCTGCGGGCACATAGTTTTGCCGCTGCTGCAATTCGGAGTAGTATGTTGGAGGAACCGGAAGAAAAGGCAAACCGCGCGATCGCAAATCGGCAACAACCCCCACAATATTATTAGTTTGCAAAGCCATGTGCTGAATTCCCGGCCCCCGATTTGCGCTCAAAAACTCTTGAATTTGAGAATTAGCTGATGCCGGTTCATTAATCGGGAATTGCACCCCACCTTCAGCGTGCACCATAACTTGGCTCCGCAAAGCCGATTTCTCAGTCTGAATGTCAAAATTTTGCTGCGGTTGAAAACCTAATATTTTTTCATACCAACTAACAGCACTTGACAAATCGCCCGATTCAACATTTAACACTACGTGGTCGATTAGGGTAAACACCGGCAGCTTAGGAGAAGCCGATAGCAGTGAATGGCCGCCAATTCGCTCAACGAGCGTGTGGCTTAAATCTCCCCAACCAGCGATTTTTGCCCGCTTAAAATAGCCTCCTTCGTTTAGGTCTTCTTGAATCGGTTCCAGGATTTTAGCGCCTTCGGCCGCCGCTCTAGCTACCGCCAATTCGATATTTTTTACCCGAAAACCCACATCGGCAATTCCTGGAGGGTGAAACTTCAACCAAGTAGCAGCGGGACTAGCGGGTGTCAGGGGCGAAGATAAAACAAAACGTACATTGCCGCTGCTGACAACCTCAGTTCTAGTGTGGCTGTTGGCATAACCTGCCGTTGATTGAAAGCCTAAGCGGCTGACAAACCAGTCGCGGGATATTTTAGCATTTTCAACGTAAAAGTGAATGCGATCGAACTCCATAATCAATAATTGAAAATGGAAACTGAAAAATGGAAAATCTGCTGATTTTCAAGGTCAAACTGCCAGGTAGGGACTGAGTAATGGAGATGTTTCATACTTTTTATTGCGCGCCCACTTAATAATAACCTAAAGATTGAATATCCTAGCTCCCTCTGAAGGCAGAAATAAGTCGGCACTTAAAAGAAACCCGTTGTCTGCGATAACTTAGGTTTGACCGCTAGACCTTCGCCAATAGGACTAAGGCAAAAAATGGTTTGACGTGCTACTTATATGGGTAAGGTGCGGCAGAAGAGCACTCTACATAATTAGGTGCTGTGCAAGTTCTCAAACCTAAAGATATGATAATTTTTCGGGGCTTGAGGCGCCGCTGTCTTCTGCCTTCAAATGACA
>NZ_JAUBOV010000011.1:0-17939 GCF_036700405.1 Microcoleus sp. T3_D1 | reverse complement strand
AGCGAATTTCAAAGGTGATACCCGCCACGTGATTTATCCGTGGAATCAATCCCAAATCGAAAATCGAAAATCCTCAAGAAAGAGCATTGATCCGTGGGGTCGCCTCTCAAATCGAAAATCGAAAATCGAAGCTGTCTTCTGCCTTCAAATGACAAGCGAATTTCAAAGGTGATACCCGCCACGTGATTTATCCGTGGAATCAATCCCAAATCGAAAATCGAAAATCCTCAACAAAGAGCATTGATCCGTGGGGTCGCCTCTCAAATCGAAAATCGAAAATCGAAAATCGAAAATCGATTGACTCCTCAATCGCTAAAAGAACAAATGACTTTCCGGCTGAATATTAATCTCCATCGGCACAGCTTGCGGGTCAGCCGAAAGAGCAAACATAATCGCATTTGCAGCAGTTTCGGTACTCAGCATTTTTGACCGGTCTACCTTCAAACTCACATTATCCCAAAACGGAGAATCCACCCCGCCCAAATAGAATAGCGTAAACTTAATGCCGTAGCGTCGCAGCTCATCTGCCATGCACTTGCTGAAACCAACTACCCCAAACTTTGAAGCGCAATAAGCCGTTCCCATCGCCATCGAATGCTTGCCCAAAATCCCGATGACATTGCAAATGTGACCGGATTTGCGCTCTTTCATCACATTCGCCGCTGCTTGAGACGTGTAAAAACTGCCTTTTAAGTTCAAGTCAAGCATTGCATCTAAATCAGCGGGTTCTAACTTATTCCACTGCTTGAGAATTCCGGCACCGGCGGCGTTTATGAGGGCATCAATTTGTCCGAAATGCCCCGCCGCTTTTTGCATCAGCGTCTCGACTTGCGGCAAATCGGTGATATCTGTGGGCACGCACAGTACCTCTGTTGTTGAAAGTTCCCTAGCTAAAGCGTCTAATTTACTGCTGTCTCTGGCGGCGAGCACTAGCCTCGCACCCGCATCAGCGAGTTTGCGGGCCACTGCTGAACCGATGCCGCCAGTCGCACCCACCACAACCACAACTTTGTCCTGCATATCCCTTTACATTTCTTTACGTCCCGATTGTATGATAACTCAAGTTGCTAGTAATGGGAGATGTTGCACCATTCTCAATAAGCTTTGTATGAACAGGCTTTCCGGCCTGTTCCACAAGAAAATTCACTCTTTGTGGAACAGGCCGGAAAGCCTGTTCCTGAGAATGGTGCAAGATGTGAGTTGTAATGGGACGTTTACATAGGGGTTCTCAGGAAAGTAAGGTACTCTTCCTGTTTGGCCAATGCCCAAGAACACCTCATGTTACTGAGAAAGGCTATATATTTTAATTTTTAATTAATTGAGGGAAACTTGCCAGCCTTTTTCGGCTTTTTTTAGCTGGAGAGTAGCGCAGGATTGCAAAAATTTAGTGAATTTCCTACCGAGATTAAAATCTTTAATTATTTGGGTAATTTGTTTGCCGTATTGTCGGTGAAATTCGCTGCCTACATTGGAGAGAAATACAGAATTTTCAGGAGAGTTGTCGGTTAAGTCGCCAACGATTTTGACCAGAGCTCTTTCCAAGTCTTCCAGAGAATTAATATCTGTCAACTTCGCAGGTGCTGCCTGGTGGTTATTCAGATTTTCTTGGTTGAGTATTGGGGGTGGGGGGGACAGTTTGACTTCAAAAAGAGTGACATAAGTTTGAGAAGTTTCTGAGGGTTTGTGGAGGGCAAAATCTGTGGGATATTTGAGAAATATATCCCTGGTTTTAGTACCAAGCAAATGATGGGCAACAACTTGATTGAGGACTAAACCGTAATTTTCCTTAAATAAAGCTGAAACAGTAGAAAGTTTTATCCACTGAGTTGATGTGCGTTTTTGCTCTTTTTTGATTAATTCTTTGAGCTGAATAACTAATTGTTCGAGGGGTGTAATTTCCGGTATAGTTACGAGAGAATGGGTTTCCACTTGTCCGGTTTTGCTGTTTAAAACTATGATTTTATCTATTTGTTTGCGGACTTGAAATACGGTTAGTCCGTGGGCTTGCAGTGTGTTGCTGAGGTGAGTGAGGGCGCGATCGGACGAACAGACAAAAATCTCTTTGGCTGTGGGATAATGTACGAAAATCGATGCGCCGACTGTAGCCATTTTTAAGTCGGCGCTGTCTTTGCCGGGGGGGACGTGAATTAGTTGATAGCCGCGCTGGTGAAATTCGGCATCTTTTTTGCCCATGCTGCGCCAGTTGGCAAAGGCAACTTTGATTTGGATGGGATAGTGGCAAATTCCCTCTAGGAATTTTTCGGTTTCGATGTTGAGTTGCAAGTTTTCGACATCTAGCAGCAAGATAGCAATGCCGACAGGAAGCGGGGCTGGTTGATTGGCTGTTGGAGTTGGAGGTTCTGACGAAACTGAGTTTTCTGATTTAGCTGGTGCTGTTTGAGATTGGGCTAGCTGCTGAATTTTGGCAGATAATTTGCTGAATTGAGGTGAATTAACGAATTCTGGAACCAGCAGAATTTGTAGGTATTTTTTCGCAGTCAGCAGCAGGGAATCTGTATCGCTGGCTACGCTGAAACTTTTTGTCAATTTTCCAATCAAAACTGACTGAAAATCAGGTTTGGCCCAGGGGGTTTTCCTGTATTTTTCAGCTATCCATTCGGGATGCTGTTCCTGAATGGTAATGAGGGTTTGAGCTATATAGCGACTGATGGCGCTGAATGCGAGAGATTCTTGAGTCGCCAGCACGGGAATTCGATCGGGCATGGCCCTCTACAATGCGGGATGCTGTTTCAATTTATCACACTTCTAGTTTCTCGCCGGGATTCGGACGATCGCCCGCCAAATTAAACCGGCGACAATTAATGCCAATCCTGTCAGCCAAATTTGCCTCTCCACCCAGAAAGCCAGAAACAGACAATTCCCCAAACCCACCCAAGCCAACCACTGCGGATAAAGCCTTTCGGCGGGGGAAAGTTGCAGCGCGGCGAGGTTGGTGATAGCGTAGTAAATCAAAACGCTAAAAGCGCTAAATGACCAAGTGGTTTTGACATCGCCGACGAGGATTAAAAGTGCGATCGTAACTTCGACAACCACCACAGCCACGTAGGGAGTTGTCCCCGAAGGATTCAGCCGTGCCAAGACTCTCGGCATATCCAGACGCCGCCCCATCGCCAGCCAGATGCGCGACAGCCCTAAAATTAAGTTCAGCAAGACTCCCAACATAGCGGTAATTGCGCCGACGGCTAGCAGTTGAGAAACTCCCGGAATTGGGAAACTGCGGGCGATGACTTCCAGGGGTGCAGCCGTGCCGCCTATTTGTAAAGACAATTTATCGGCTCCTCCCGCGCCCGCGACAACTACTGCTACCCCCACGTAAAGCAGCATTGTCAGCACCAAAGTGAAAATTATGGCTTTGGGAATGGTTTTCCTCGGTTCCCGCACTTCCTCGCTCATTGTGGTGATGCGGGCGTAACCGCTATAAGCGACAAACATCAGGGCGGTGGCCTGGAAGATGGAGCCGATCGAGCTATCATTCTGTACGGTGGCCATTTCCCACCTTACCTCTGGCAAACCGACAGCAACAAACACCGCTAAGGATAGGAGTGTAACTGAGACTATGGCAGTATTGGCAATATTCGATCGCCTAATTCCCGTTAATACAACCAGAGTGAGGGTGGCGAGGGCGACTAAAGCTGTTAGGATCAGGTAAGTGCGATCGGCTACACCAACTGCATTTAAAAAATACCCCGCAAAACCTAAAGCAGCAGTAGCCGCAGAAGCCGTTTTCGCCAACAAAAACATCCACCCCGCAGTGAAACCCAGCCAAGGATTGAGATATTTGTAGCCATATTCATAAGTACCACCGCTAACAGGATGATTTGCCGCTAATTGAGCGCTGTTAAGACCATTGCAAACAGCCACAAAAGCTGCAATACCTACAGCCACAATCACTCCCGGCCCCGCAACTTCCGCAGCAATCCCGATACTCACAAATACTCCGGTACCGAGGATTGAACCCAGGCCCATGAGAGTTGCGCCGAAAATACCCAACTCTCGCTTCAGCAGTGGTGAAGACATAAATATAGCAGGCAAAATGCCTGCACAAAAATATTTGTCTGTTTGTTGTGGAACAGGCATCTTGCCTGTTCTGAAGATATAACTATAGCAGGCAACATACCTGCTCCACAAAAATATTTTTCTGTTGTGGAACAGGCATCTTGCCTGTTCTGAAAACATAACTATAGCAGGCAACCTGCCAGCTCCACAAAAATATTTGTCTGTTTGTTGTGGAACAGGCATCTTGCCTGTTCTGAAAACATAACTATAGCAGGCAACCTGCCAGCTCCACACAAATATTTTTCTGTT
The DNA here is from genome assembly GCF_036700405.1 of Microcoleus sp. T3_D1. Classification (NCBI taxonomy): domain Bacteria; kingdom Bacillati; phylum Cyanobacteriota; class Cyanophyceae; order Oscillatoriales; family Microcoleaceae; genus Microcoleus; species Microcoleus sp. T3_D1. The sequence continues at coordinate 13,613 of NZ_JAUBOV010000011.1, read as the reverse complement.
GTGGAACAGGCATCTTGCCTGTTCTGAAAACATAACTATAGCAGGCAACCTGCCAGCTCCACACAAATATTTTTCTGTTGTGGAACAGGCATCTTGCCTGTTCTGAAAACATAACTATAGCAGGCAACCTGCCAGCTCCACACAAATATTTTTCTGTTGTGGAACAGGCATCTTGCCTGTTCTGAAAACATAAATATAGCAGGCAAAATGCCTGCACAAAAATATTTGTCTGTTTGTTGTGGAACAGGCATCTTGCCTGTTCTGAAAACATAACTATAGCAGGCAACATACCTGCTCCACAAAAATATTTTTCTGTTGTGGAACAGGCATCTTGCCTGTTCTGAAAACATAACTATAGCAGGCAACATACCAGCTCCACACAAATATTTTTCTGTTGTGGAACAGGCATCTTGCCTGTTCTGAAGACATAACTATAGCAGGCAAGATGCCAGCTCCACAAAAATATTTTTCTGTTGTGGAACAGGCATCTTGCCTGTTCTGAAAGAGGTTCAAGGTGTAAGTATTAACCGAAACGGCCTTGAATGTAATCTCTCGTACTCGAATTGCCCGCAGAAGTAAAAATCTTACTTGTCGGCCCAAATTCAACCATGCGGCCGATGCGACTTTCATCAGTATTAAAAAAAGCCGTGTAATCAGAAACACGAGCAGCCTGCTGCATATTGTGCGTCACAATCACAACAGTTAACTGCTGCCGCAGAGTCTGAAATAACTCCTCAATCTTCATCGTTGAAATCGGATCTAGAGCAGAACAAGGTTCATCCATCAGCAAAATTTTCGGCTTCACAGCCAAAGCGCGAGCAATACAAAGTCGCTGCTGCTGTCCCCCCGAAATCCCCTGAGCAGATTTCTTCAAATCGTCTTTGACTTCATTCCAAAGCGCCGCACTTTTGAGTGCAGATTCCACAATTTCATCTAACTCTGCTTTGCTTTTGCGACCAAAAATCCTCACCCCGTAAGCAATATTATCGTAGATGCTCAGCGGAAAAGGATTTGGTCTTTGAAACACCATCCCAATTTGGCGGCGCAAACTATTAATGTTTACTTTCGGGCTGTAAATATCCTGTCCAAAAAACTCTACTCTTCCTTTAATTTTAACCTTTCCCTCCAATTCACCAATCCGGTTGAGAGCTTTGAGAAAGGTAGATTTGCCGCAACCTGAAGGGCCAATAATAGCCGTAATTTGCGGATGAGGGATATTCATCGATAAATTTTCTAAGACTTTGTGAGTTCCGTAATAAAAACTCAAGTCCTGAACCCGCAGTGCTGGCATTGCATTGGGGTCGATTTCTGGGGTAACATCGTCTAGGAATTGATCTGGATAGTTGTCGGATTTCAAGTTAGCTTTAGGTTTCATTATTTGCCTGGTTATATGGTTAATATTTGATTGAGAGATCCACTTTAGTAATTGATTTATCGGTTTTGCAAGCGTTTCCGAGTGACTGTACGGGATGCCACGCTAGCAATCAAAACCATGCCTAAAAGGACAGAGGCAGCAGTCCACGCCAATTCGTTCTGCTCCTTGTAAGGAGAGCTGGCGTAGCTATATATTAATACCGACATAGAAGGAGTCGGAGTCAGCAGTGTTTCGGGAATTTCTTTGAGTTTTGAGATAGTTTCTGCACCTATGGGGGACTGCATTATCTCGCCCAATTTATCAACTAAAGGAGGCCAAAATTGACTCGACAACGCCGTTACAATCAGCGGTGCGGTTTCGCCGGCGGCGCGGGAAGCAGCGAGTAAAATACCTGTGGTAATAGTTGGAAGTGCTGAGGGTATGATAATGCGAAACATCGTTTGAAAGCGTCCGCCTCCCAAACCAGCAGAAGCGAGGCGGTAAGAAGTAGGCACTAATTTTAATGCTTGTTCTGTTGTCAGAGCAACCACTGGAAGCATGATGACGCCGAGGGCGAAACCACCGGCTAAGGATGAAAATGCTTTGGTGGTAACGACAATTAGGGCGTAGGAAAAGACGCCAACTACGATCGAGGGAACGCTGCTGAGAATGACGGTGATAAAGCGAATACTATTGGTAATTGCCTTGTTTTCTCTACCAAACTCCGACAAAAATATTCCCGTCATTACGCCTATGGGGACGCTGATTAATGTCGCAATTCCTACCATTAAAGCAGTGCCGAGAATGGCATTTGCAAAGCCGTTGGGCTGGTCTTCAACTCCGACGGGTGCTGGTAGAGACACTAGCACTTCCCAGCTCAAATGTGTCAGTCCTTCCCCCAGGATTTTGTATAAAATAGCAAACAAAGGGAGCAGGGCCAGAGCTGTCAGAGCGAAAGCGATAACTGTCATTCCCCGGCTGAAAAGAGTTCGGCTTAGCGACAGGGGGTTGTTGATTTCTGCATCCAGAATAATGTTGGAATTTTGTGCTTGAGTCATGCGATTTTAGCTTTGAGATTTTAGATGGAACCAGCGGGGAAATCCGGCGGCGCGGCTTGCGATCAAATTGCTTTCGATGATGTTAAGTTTTAGCTTTTTTGGCCCCAATTAGCTGAACTAACAATACTGCGATCGCATTTACCAACAAAGTGATGACAAATAGAATTAGGGCTAAATACATCAAAGCGCCGGTGTGCAGCGGTTCGATAGCTTCCCGAAATTGACTTGCTAAAACAGCAGGAATTGAGTAGCTGGGAGCGAGCAGGGATTGGTTGATTTGAATCGAGTTGCCAATTACCATTGTGACTGCCATTGTTTCGCCTAAAGCGCGTCCCAAGGCTAATATGGTGGCGCCGATAATCCCCGAACTAGCTGCTGGTAATAACAGCTTGAATATCGTTTCCCAGCGGGTAGCGCCGAGGGACATGGAAGCACTCCGCAAATCGACTGGAACCGACAGCAAGACATCGCGGCTGATGGCGGCTACTGTGGGCAAAATCATAATTGATAACAGTATTCCCGCCGGGAGCATTCCGGGGCCTAAAGGTTCGCTGCTGAACAGGGGAAACCAACTGAAATTATCGAACAATGACTGCTGCAATGGCAACAAAAAGGGAATCAAAACAAAGATTCCCCACAGCCCAACTATCACGCTGGGAATGGCCGAGATTAATTCAACCATGAATCCCAAGGGCGATCGCACCCAAACGGGTAAGAAGTTCTCGCTAGTCACTATAGCTACTGACAGCCCTAAAGGAAGTGCGATGATTATGCCGATCGCAGAACTAATTACAGTACCGTAAATAAACGGCAAAGCCCCAAACTGCAACTCGCCGATATCCCACTTGGGATTCCACAAGAAAGAGAGTCCAAATTGGCTAATAGCAGGCCAAGCATCTTTAAAAATTACCGCACTCATCAAAAACAACGTACCCGCTGTCGCTAGGGCAAAACCCCACACAAATACTGTAAATCCTGACTCCATCCATAGACCTTCACCAGCAGTATCTGTCAAATCTACTTCTGTGTTTATTTCTGTCGGTTTCCGAGTTGATATTTTCGGTTTTTTGGAAAAATTGGTCATAGCCGAGTTATTGCGTAAAAAGCGAAATATTCGATCGAAAGACAAGCTTGTAGGGTACGCATTTATCCTGCTATCCGGCAGCCGGATGCTCTGGTATTCCCATAGTCCGGCGGGGGTTTAAACCCGCCTCAAAGCTAAAGTCCTCTCAAGAGGACTGTTGGAATTCCCCAAAATAAATCTGGGTAAAAACCCACTTTATGGATAGTCTATTATTACCAGTTCTCCTTCGCGAGGACTTGAGGACTTTCGGTATAAGGTAGAGATTAAATCTCTGCCGAACTTGTTACATCAGTCATTATTCCTAGTCCTCATAGCGAGGACTTTCGCTATGAGGCAGGGATTTAAATCCCTGCCGGAATGCGGGAAAAGCGCAGATTTATTGGCACTCATACATCAGGAATATTGATATACAAAATATGAGTTCTGAGCCATAGATTGAACTCAAAATCCCTAACTCTGAAAAGCCCAAATTAACCTCTAGCAACCACAGTCTGATTAACTGCTTGAACCACCCTTTGAGCTGTAGCTGAAGGAATGCTAGTAAACTCTAACTGTTTGTTGATACCTTGACCTGTAGTCATCACCCAATTAACCATCTTTTTAATAGCATCTGCTTTCGCAGCAGGATACTGTTTGTAGATTAACAGCCAAGTCAAACCAACAATGGGATAACCGTCGTTAGGATTGCCTTCTACTAAGCGGAAGTCTGCTGGGAATGTTTCCCCTGCGAAAGCTTTCTCTGCTTCGGCCAAGCTAGGATCTACAAACCGACCAGCTTTATTTTGAATAAATGCTGTTTGGAGATTGTTTTGCCGAGCAAAAGTATCTTGAACGTAGCCGATCGCACCCGCTGTATTCTTCACCAAAGCAGCTACGCCGGGGTTTCCTTGACCCCTGACAGCGTTTTGTGGCCAACTCGGCTGCGCGGCAGCTTTGATGGTGCTACCAGTTGCCTGCAAGTGATTAGCAAAAATAAAGCTAGTACCGCTGCTGTCTGCCCGTACAGCTACTCGAATCGCAGTATTTGGCAAGCCTTTAGCTTGTCCAGAAATTCCGGCTATTTTAGGATCGTTCCAGCGAGTAATCTTGCCTTCAAAGATGCCTTTCAGAGCATCGTTACTTAGCCTCAGATTCGTCACTCCGGGCAAGTTGTAGACAACTGCAACAGCGCCGCCAGCAGTCGGAACAGCTATTACACCCCGCTTTACCTCAGCGATTTGTGCAGCAGTCATCAGCGCGTCGCTGCCTGCGAAGTCAACAGTGCCTGCAATTAATGCTTTGATGCCAGCACCGCTACCAGTTCCTTCGTAGTTTACAGTAATTTGATTTGCACTTCTCATTTGAGAGAAGTAGCGATCGTAAAGAGGTTTGGGGAAAGTTGCTCCCGAACCGTTTAGGGTAACAGCAGCTACAGCGGAACTAATCAAAGTTAGCGAAAATGCTGCTGCTGCTAGTGTCACTATAAAACTACGTCGCCAACGTCCTGTGAAAAAATTCATATTCCTCCTCTCCCTTAATAGCCGACTTTGCAAATCTACGACCTAGGATAGACTGAAATCCGCAAGGAAAGGGAGCAAAAAGAATAAGCTTGTTTTAAATTTTGGTTAATAATAGATTAAATAATCAAAGAATAAGCTTGTCTTAAATTTTGGTTAATAATAGATTAAATTTTGATACCCAAGACTAGGAGACCTGATTTCTTAAATAAGTCAGGGAGCTGACTGTGCGATCGCCACTTCATAAATTTTACCTTTTTTCTTAACTTTAAATATTTTACAGGACTGCAAAAAATCGGGAAATTTGGTGTCCAAATCCAGCGATTTCAGCTTTTTAGTAATTGGTTGACCGTATTGCTTTTTAAATTCGCCGGCTACCTGGGGAATCGGAATGTAACTACCTGGAGATTCAGCAGTTAATGCCAGTACAAGTTTTGCTACCGATGCTTCGAGGGCGGCAGATAATTCAATTTTTGAATCGGAGGGTTTTTGAACGAGTCCCACTTGATGTTCGGTACCAATTAATATTATTTTAAAAATAGCTGATTGCGACTGCAAAAATTTGATCAAACTAGAAGTTTTACCCAAAAAGCTTTTTACAATTAAATCAGCATGAGAGTGATATTTAGCAAAAAAAACTTTCTTAATTCTTGTTACAGGAATAGCATCCTCTTTCAACTCATTTTTGGCAGACTCAATTATTTCTACAAGTATATTTTTTAAAACATCCAGCGACTCAATAGCCTTTGAATTGACAGCAGGTATTATTTCTGGCAAATTTTGCTCCGCAACATTTTGATTAACAGCAACCGTCGCCAAAGATGGTTCAAGCACCGGGGGAACTTGGTTTTGTGCTGACTCCGCCAGTGCTGCTGCTGGGGAAGTTGTAGAATTGAACGCAACATTACGGCGCTCTTGAAAAAGCTCAGCCACACTAGAAAAACGAGCGATTCGCTCATCAATAGATTTGTGTTCAGCCTTCAACAACTCTGCAACTTGATTAGCCAATTCTTCAAAACTAGGGATTTCCTCTTCTCTTTCGCAAGAATAGTGCTTGCTCTCACCATTCTGACAGTTTTCTACAGACAAAACCGAATTTTGCCGACGCACCCGAAACACAGTCACTCCCTGATTTTGCAACTGATTGCAAAGATGATTTAACAAACCATCCGAAGAACAGACAAAAACTTGTCGCACATCCCGATATCGATATAAAATAGCAGCGCCAAAAGCAATCATCTTACCATCAGCACTATTCGCACCGCCCGGAACGTGAATCAGTTCGTAACCGCGATCGTAAAGTTCAGCATCCAACTTGCCCGTACTCGGGTTTTTCCAGTTAGCAAAAGCAATTTTAACTTGCAGGGGATAGTCGCACAAACCCGCTAAAAATTGTTCTGTATTAACCTTAAGTTTCAGATTTTCGGCATCCAACAGCAAAATCGCAATCGGGCCGGACTCTGTGGTGGTTGCAGGGGCGACTCCCTCCGGGATAGCTTCGCTTAACCGTGTTTCGGTGCATTTGCGACTGAAAGACGGCAGACCGGCGGGATCAAAGAATTGTTTGCGGCAAGCTTTGCAAAGATACCGCTGGCGACCCTTGGGACGGCCGTTTTTACGAAGTTGGTCAGATTCGCATCGAGGACATTTCATTAACCCATTATGCAGCCTACTCCCGAACCGAACAAGGCATTACCTATCTTCTTCTTTCTCTTCCTTCGCGCCCTACCCTTCGGGAACGGCTTCGCCGAACGCGCCCTTGGCGTCTTCGCGGTTCGTTAAATACGTATCTTTTGAGCGGTTCAGGAGTAACTTGTGGCAGTCGATCGGCTCATAATAACAAAAGAACGTTAACAATTCTTAAAAAAAATGGCTAGAGACTTGCGGGGATTCCTAAAACTACTCGAAGAACGGGGACAACTGCGCCGGATTAGCGCTTTAGTCGATTCCGACCTCGAAATTGCCGAAATTTCCAACCAAATGCTGCAAAAAGGCGGCCCTGGACTGCTGTTTGAAAACGTCAAAGGGGCCGAATTCCCCGTCGCCATTAACCTCTTGGGTACGGAAGAGCGCGTTTGCTGGGCGATGAACATGGAAAAGCCGATCGAACTAGAAGAGCTCGGCAAAAAACTGGGAATGCTGCAACAGCCAAAACCGCCGAAAAAGATTTCCCAAGCGATAGAATTCGGCAAAGTGCTGTTCGACGTAGTGAAAGCCAAACCGGGCCGAGACTTTTTCCCCGCTTGTCAGCAAGTGGTATTTGAGGGAGAAGGGCTGGATTTGAACAAAATCCCGATGATTCGCCCTTATCGGGGAGATGCTGGCAAAATTATCACCCTGGGTTTGGTAATTACCAAAGATTGCGAAACGGGTACGCCGAATGTGGGGGTTTATCGGTTGCAGTTGCAGTCAAAAAACACGATGACTGTACACTGGTTATCGGTGCGGGGGGGGGCGCGGCACTTGCGGAAAGCGGCGCAGGCTGGTAAAAAGTTGGAAGTTGCGATCGCCCTTGGAGTCGATCCCCTGATTATTCTCGCCGCAGCAACCCCAATTCCTGTAGATTTATCGGAATGGTTATTTGCGGGACTTTACGGCGGTTCCGGCGTGCAATTGGCCAAGTGCAAAACCGTAGATTTGGAAGTACCGGCGGACTCGGAAATTGTGTTAGAAGGAACGATTACGCCGGGGGAAGTTCTGCCCGACGGGCCCTTCGGCGATCACATGGGTTATTACGGCGGCGTGGAAGATTCGCCGTTGGTGCGGTTCCACTGCATGACGCACCGCAAAGACCCGATTTATCTGACGACATTTAGCGGGCGGCCGCCGAAAGAAGAAGCAATGATGGCGATCGCGCTTAACCGTATTTATACGCCTATTTTGCGGCAGCAAGTATCGGAAATTGTCGATTTCTTCTTACCGATGGAAGCCCTGAGTTATAAAGCCGCAATTATCTCGATCGATAAAGCATATCCCGGTCAAGCGCGCAGGGCTGCTTTAGCATTTTGGAGTGCCTTACCGCAGTTTACTTACACTAAGTTTGTGATTGTTGTGGATAAAAGTATCAACATTCGCGACCCGCGTCAAGTAGTTTGGGCAATTAGTTCTAAAGTCGATCCGGTTCGGGATGTATTTATTCTGCCGAATACGCCTTTTGATACGTTAGATTTTGCCAGTGAAAAGATTGGTTTGGGAGGCAGAATGGGGATTGATGCTACTACGAAGATGCCGCCGGAAACGGATCACGAATGGGGGGAAGTTTTGGAGTCCGATCCGGATGTGGCGGCGATGGTAGAAAGGCGTTGGGCTGAGTATGGTTTGGCTGATTTGAATTTGGGTGAAGTCGATCCGAATTTGTTTGGATATGAGATGAAGTAGGGGGGAACCGCAGAGGCAGAGAGGGTGCAGAGGAGGAGGGAGAAACGGGAAAACGGGCGATGATTTTTCCACTAACGGGACTTAGACAAAAACTGAAGCCAAAATAGCTTCAAACCCAGATAGAGAAAGACTTTTAGCTCTACTGGGCATGAATCTAGCTATACCAAGGGTTTCAGGCATTTTTAGGTCATCGACCTCTTTCCATTGCGAGCGAGGGGGTTTGGGTTCCTAAAGGGGCTAGAAAATGTTTAAGTCTCACTAATCTAGCAGTTATCTCATCAATTACGAACACGCTTTCTTCTGTTTCTCTGTGTTCTCTGTGGTTAATTGAAAAAATATTTCAAAAATCCTTGAGGCTGGACTTACGCACCGGATCCGAAAAATCAGCATTTGAGGTTACTTCACTTCGTTCGTGATGACAGCATTTACGTTGTTGCCTAATTGTTGTTAAGCTTGCTAAGCTGTTTAGCCTTTAAACTGCGTATTTCAGAGCCTGAAACCCAATACTTGCTTAGATAGCCTCTGAGATTTGAATGGTGAACAGCTTATAGCTGTTCACTTATGAGTAAGTTGCCAAAGCCGCGTTTCGTAACTGACCTCTGAAGTAAGGAAAACAGGCTTTAAGTTGTAGTTGTATTGTTTTTTAAGCCTCTCTTGGAGTTTTTTACTGGGATGGAATACAAACAAATTCCTGTAACCGTTAGGAATCTGAAGTGTATCTCCCCACAGAATGTCCACTTTCCGATCGAGCAGACGGCTCAAAGGAATGACTTCACCGAACGTACTATCAGTAATCAACAGCGGAGAGTCAGCTTGATTTAGGATGTGAGCTATAGGAATAGCGAACTTGCCTTGATCCAGACCTTTGTTCCACCAAGTTTCTGCTTGAGCACTGAGGGTGCAAGACAGGACTCCAGCCGAGAACACTCCGATTGCAACAAGCTTCCAAAACTTCTGCTGCCAGGTATTAACAGAAGTGGAGGTTATTTTCGCTGTCAGCAAATAAGCCACAGCCAACTGCAAACCCAGATAAGTAGGAAGTAGATATCGAGCGTAGCCTGAGAGCCGCCGTCCACCTAAAATTAAATCTCCCAGCATCAGAGGCAGGGATGTAAAAACAATCAAAGTCAAGATGAAGCCGTAAACCGGTTTGGAAGTGTGGCGACAGACAAAATAAATCGAATATGCCAATAAAATTAATACCAATACAATCACTGGAATCAGAGGCAGCGTCTTTTTGAATGAGCTCAGCGCATCAAGATTTACATCAAAAACAATTCGGCTAATATTCCCTATCCACCTTTTAATTATAGGCATCAAGGGCATTCTGGAGTCGGGTGTCATTACGCTTAGAGCAGAGGATGATGAGGGTGGCTGCCAATATTTTATGGTTAAATACCACAGCAAACCTGATATGAACGAGACAAATAAGGCTAGTATATAATAAATTACGGTTTTAGTTACTCGTACTTTTTCCATAGCAAATACATAGATTCCATGTGCTATTAAAACAAGTACAGTATACAAATGAGTGTAAATTCCTACTACGGTAATCGCTGTATAAATTCCCCATAGCAGCTTAGTTTGAAGTCGCATAGCTCGCAGCAAAACCGCACTAGATAGCAAAGTTAACACACTCCAAAAACAATACGGTCGTGCTTCCTGAGCGTACAATACGTGCATTGGCGAGACTGATACCAATGCCATTGCTACCCATCCCACCATCGAAGACTCAAACAATTCCAGGCAAAGCCAATAAGCACAGGGCAACAGTAGTACACTAATCAGAGCGGGCAAGCTTCTCATTGCTGTGACGCTAGTTCCAAACAATTTAGCCCAAAATCGCGCTACCAGAAAATAGAAGGGTGGCAGTTGACCTTCTTCTATTGCCAAACCCTTAATCGTATCGATTTCGTTCTTTTGATCGTTAATGATCTGATATTTCAGGAAATCTTTGCAACTGATTACTGGGCCATTGAATATTTCTTCCTTAAGAGATTTCCCTAAGTAGCCAGACACTCGCAAGGAAGTGAAAGTTTCATCGAACCAGTAGAATTTGCGGTCGATATTGACGAACCTAAAAAATATGCCCATCACCAACAGCACAGAAAGTAAAAACCGCAGCCCAGTTACAGGTAGTCGCCAATTATGACCATTCATTAAATGATTTCCCCTATTTATACTCTAATTATGCAACGCCTCAGTTTATTGTTCCACAATCTCAACTAAATCTTCGATCGCAATATCGAACGCACGGGCCATCTTGTCCAAAGCTGTGTAGTCAACGGTAGCCATGCCTGGAGAATTAGCATAGGTGGCGATTGTTGTGTATGGAATACCTGTTCTGTTGGAGACTTCCCTCAGAGTCCAACCCTTCTCTTGAGCAAATTCTCGAACTCGCAGCCTAATTCGTCCCATATTCCCAACGATAAATCAGCCTACTCTTCCAAAATCTCAACTAAATCTTCGATCGCAATATCAAACACGCGAGCCATTTTGTTTAAAGCTGTGTAATCTACCGTTGCCAGCTTGGGAGAATGGGCATAACTTCTAACGGTACTGTAAGGAATGCCCGATCGCTCAGAAACTTCTTTCAACGTCCAACCCTTCTCTTGGGCTAGTTCTCGAACTCGCAACCGAATTAACCCCATTTTCCCGCTGAAAAATCAGTTTACCGTTCCAAAACCTCAACCAAATCTTCCACCATCACATCAAAGACAGCAGCAAGTTTCTGCAAAGCCGTATAGTCCACCGTTGCCATTTTGGGGGCTTGGGCGTATTTTTTAACCGTGCTGTAGGGAATTCCCGTTCTGTCAGAGACTTCTTTCAGCGTCCAACCCTTTTCCTCAGCGAGTTCTCGAACTCGCAATCGAATTAATCCCATTTATGCTTGACAGCAGCTATGCTCATATCTTTTAATAAAGATAGTTAACAGCGATCGCCCCGTGACCTGAGAAATCTAGAGCGATCGCCTTTCATTCACCACCCAAAAAAGTGGGAAGGATTTTCCTATGATAGCTGGTAAAAGTATAGTCATCTATTACATGACATGGGAGGCCTTCGGCCCCTCCCCCTTCACTTTTACTTTGAGCGGATTGACCCGCCTCGGCTGAGCTACGCAGCTCCCTATCCCATTGCTCAATGCTTTTGGGAGTGCTTTTGCCACGATCGTGTAAGTACCTACACAAAATTAATTACACATCCGACTTTGTTACTCTTTAGACCTATCAAGGGTTTCAAGTCAACTCAGTCGGCAATTAATTTGGTTTACCTACTTAATACCCATTCACGGATCGCATTAATTAACAAACCATCTGCGGTTTTGTACAAACCTCTGTGGATGTGTTTGCCAATCGGCTAGCTGCATGAGTGATAGGTGTGGCTCGTAAATTCATGCCTCGTTGAAAGCGGTTGCTTGGGCAGTCCAACTCCTTCTGCTCAGTCAGCATATACTACTCCTGACTATCTTTGACGAGAAACTTAATGAAGTTTTACAATACCAAAACAACCGACTTATCGCGATCGACTTCAACCGGGAGTGCATAATTCGCCACCTCCCCAACTGTCAGCGGTTAACAGTCGCCCGTTTCGCCCGCCGCCCCGATGCCGAATCTTACCTCAACGCACTGCGCCGCTTAATGCCCGCAGTCCCGCATACAATTGTTTTCGTAAATGCGCTGTCTGTCTTAGATGAAAACAGCATTCCAATTCCGATGCAATTGTCGATCGAAAGTTAAAGCGATCGAACTGATATCTTGCATTTGTTGCCAGATTCTGGCAGGGGTTTAAACGCCCGACGGAATATCGCAATAAGTGCAAGATGTGCGATCGAACCTATTATTGCAAAAGGTCGATCGAGCCTTCAGTCATCATCTGCAACAAGCAAAGCTATGCCCTAAAACCTGTTGGCAAGCCATTCGCGTCAGAAAAGTATTGCTAAACTATAAATAGACTTGAGTCAAGGAGTCAAATCAATGCCATCTCCCTTTCCCGGTATGGACCCGTATTTAGAACATCCCGAACTCTGGCCTGGGATGCATAACTTGCTGATCGGTGAAATTTTCAGGTTTTTATCTCCCCAACTGCGTCCTAAGTATTTAGTGTCGCTGGAAGTGAGAATCTATGAAACTGCTGACGACGATTTATCAGTCATTGGCATTCCCGACGTAACTGTAATGCAGCCACAAACTGCAACACAAACAACAGCATCAAACGTAGCAGTTGCAGCACCCGTTACACAACCATTCACAGTAACTCTTCCCATACCTTACACGCTTCGAGAAGCTTATTTAGAAATTAGAGAAAGGGGGGAAAAAGAATTGATCGCAGTAATTGAAATTCTCTCGCCTAGCAATAAGCGCACAGGAAAAGGGCGACAAATGTACGAAGAAAAGCGAGAAGAAATTTTAGGTAGTCGCACTCATTTAATAGAAATACATTTATTGCGGCGCGGTCGAAAAATGCCAATTCTTGAAAACAATATTGATAGTCACTATAGCGTTTTGGTGTGTCGGGGAAATCGCCGTCCCAGAGCTGATTTGTATGCTTTTAACCTGCAAAACCAGATTCCTGCCTTTCCTTTACCGCTGCGATCGGACGACACCGAACCTGTCATAAACTTGCAAGAATTATTCACTCAAATTTATGACATAGCAAGTTACGACCTCAAGATAGATTATCGCAACTGGGAAGTCATACCAGCGCTGTCAGAGGCCGATACAATTTGGGCAGATGCTTGGTTGCGCGATCGGGGATTGCGAGATTAATTTGGTATCAAGCTGGCACGCTGCTACCTTATCTTAAAGCTCTTCACCTTCCAATGCTTCATGGCTACTCACTCACACGATCGATCCTCATCAGATTCTGAGAATAGAACCCGTAAATCCCGATAACCGCTGACGACTCGCAAAACTTCAATACCTTCGTCAATAGCACGATAGAAAATTAGGTAATCATCGATCGGGAAACTTCGCACCTTGGGAGCCAGCTCATCCCGCTTCCGTCCCATACTGGGAAAGCTTGCCAACCTCTTGCAGCGATCGTTAATTCTATTGAGCAACCGTTCCGCAGCATCAAAGGTGCTGTTATCAGCTACATAGTCAATGATGGCTTCGATATCTCGACTGGCGGGAACTGTGAACCTGCAAACATGGCTCATTGACCAAAAAAATGGTCGGGTAAGAGTGGAATACATCACTGTACCACTCTCCCCTAAGAACGTAGCGTGACTGTTACCAATCACT
>NZ_JAUBOV010000202.1:0-1370 GCF_036700405.1 Microcoleus sp. T3_D1 | reverse complement strand
GTTAGAGTCGATAGGGGCATTTCTACCCCTACCTCTCCTTCAGAACCGGACATGAAACTTTCGCCTCATCCGGCTCCTTGATATCTTCATCCTTTGTTAGGGATACAATTCAAAACGGATTGCTAGAATAGTCCTTGTTGATAGAACCGTCATTTTCCGTTTTTGTGTCGTGACAGTGTTTATGTAGAAGTTGGAGGTTTTTGTACTCATCCTTACCGCCTAGTGAGCGGGGTTGGATATGGTCAACTTCTACAGTGTCTGTAGGTGTAAAGTACAGACCACAGTGGGTACATTTACCTTTTTGTGTCTTAAGCAGTGTTGCCACTCTTGTTGGTGTTTCGGGGTATTCTCCGCGTCTCTTGCTCCAGTAAATCCAGTCACCATCGTAAGGCGTTGCGTTACCCTTCACTTTGATGTGCCTTACAATAGGCCTTGCATTGTGTTGGACTAATTCTAAACCTTCTTCTGTGCTGAAACACCAATTTCTGTCGCCTACTGTTCGCCAGTATTTGTCTTTATTGATGCTACCTTTTCCCCGTCTTCTCGCCCATGCTCTTAACTTGTCATAAGTAAGGTTGTCTACCTTTAGGAAGGTTTCTTTACTTACTACTGTTGAGTAATAGTTTGACCATCCCCTAATTATTGGATTCAGCCTTTTGATTAAGGCATATTGGGGAGAGTGGCTATGGTTGTCTATTACTTCTGCAATCTTCGTAAGATGGGCTTTGACTTTGGGCTTAGACGGGGTGATTAATGTTGTAAAACCTAGCGGTATTCCTACTGTATTTTTGGCACTTCGATAGTTGCCTACCTTGTGTTGTTGTACATGGAATCCTAAGAACTCAAACCCAACATTTCCATTATATTCGTTGAGGGTGTGGGTTAATTTTGTTTTACTTGGCTTCAATTCTAAGCCAACATCACTTAACCATTCTGCAATTATTTTTTGACAGGCTAGTATTACTTCAATGTCTTTGTGAATAATCACAAAATCATCGGCGTATCGGATTAAACTTAGAGTACCTCGTTTATCTTTTTTACTGATTCCGTAGTATCCTTTTGTTAGCGTTTCCGCATATTGCTTAACCCGTTCTTCCATTCCGTGAAGGGCTATGTTAGCCAAAAGTGGAGAAATGACCCCACCTTGTGGTGTGCCTTCTTTGGTCGGGAAGATTTCACCTTGGTCTAATACCCCGCTTTTAAGCCAGGATTTAATTTGTGTTCGGAGTCCTGGATAGGTATTGATTTTGTCAAGTAATGCTTTGTGATTAATGCGGTCAAAACATTTGGCAATATCAGCGTCTAGCACATATTTAGCTTTGTATCTGATACTGTCAAAGATAGCTCCAATCGCATCGTGACATGACCTA
>NZ_JAUBOV010000201.1:0-1383 GCF_036700405.1 Microcoleus sp. T3_D1 | reverse complement strand
ACAAATTGCACATTCATTCTGAGGAAAATGAACAGTTTTCCCCGGTTCAAATGGGATACTTACCTGATTGGGACAGCTAATTAAATGCGTATCCCAGTCAAGGAAAAAAGAATTTTTATCAAACCGTCCAGAATTTTTGACCGGCCACGCCTTGCAAAATATCTGTAATTTATCATTCCGTTGTGTCACCCAATGACTAGATAAATAAGCCCGATCAATATGTAACTCAGATAGGTGAATATTTTGAAATTTCAAGTCACGTTCTAGGTCAATTGTAGCAGCAGATTCTGGAGTATTGGCGCGTGTCAGCGCCACCGCGCAAACTACACCACTCTCTAAATCTTTAAGAACGTGGCGTTTATATCCATCTATTTTTTTAGAGCGGCTTTTACGCCCATGCCGCATATCTGGGTCTTCAATAGAAATGCGACGATCTTTGGCGACCCCTTTACTTAAACTTGGAACGCCTTGTGAGTCGAAAGTCACATTTTGGGATTCAATGACTCGGGCAACATCCAGAGTCTCTTGGACTACTTCAAATTCATCACAATCAGACTGGCTTTGCATCCATTCTTCCACTGTATTTAAGCTACTTAGGAGAATTAAGAGTGCATTTTGACGCTCTACTGGATTATCCCAGTTTAAATCTAAAGCCGTTTTTAAGCTGGAACTATTAAGGATGGGTGCACCTGCTTCCAGGGCAATTTCTGCTGGCTCCCGCCCCTGCACAGCAGCTATCATACTCACCGCCTTACGCAAAGCATGACCCAAGAGATTATATGTATCTTCGACTTTACCAGCTCCCCATAAAGGTGAGGAATCTAAAGCTGCTTTCAGTTGAGATGAGCCAAATCCACCTTTTTGTTTGGCAATTTCTACGGTGCGGTCAATTAAACGTTGGTCTAGTTCTTTTTTAATTAAGCGATTTCTGAATCTCACCAAAGTGGCTTTGCTAAAAGGGGGAGTTTCACACTTTAGACAATCGAGAACTAACTGCCAACGTTGATCCATGAGCATTTCTTCAATTACTTCATCGTCAGAAATGCCTAAGTAGGCTTGCAGAATAATTGCCAGAGCAATTTGTGCAGGAGGAACTGGGCCCTGACCTACTGTGCTGTCTTTAAAAATTGTAGCAAGTTCTTCTTGAAACTCATCATTAAATATGAATGAACGGTTCAGTCGAAGAAACGTGAATAACTTGGCTCGTTTAATGCGCTTGATAATCAACGCTTCTGTTTCTGAGAGTTCAATTGGAGGATGCCATAAGGGAGGGCGCATAAGGTTTCTTCCTTCTTCCTGATTGTCAGAATTTAACAGGCTTTTCAATTCACATATCATTTTCAGTTTGTTTTGTCAACTCCTAATACTGAACCGACGCCCTAG
>NZ_JAUBOV010000157.1:3891-6197 GCF_036700405.1 Microcoleus sp. T3_D1 | reverse complement strand
CACTTTTGGGCTAGCTTTACTGTTTCTTTTATTCATAACCGGCGTGCGACGCCGGTGGAACGCTCTGAAGAGGACTGTTAAATTTATTAGTCCTCTAAAGAGGACTTTCGCTGTGAGGCGGGGATTTCAATCCCCGCCGGAATGTGTGTCAGACGTGTTTGTTGACACGATGAAACACCAAAAATCAATGCAAACCCTGACAAATAAACCCCGACCAATAAATCAAATCATCAAAAGGATTTGACATAGTGTAAAGATTTTTCTGCAAACTTTCATATCCTTCCTTTCGCTTCCGAATCTCAACTTCCTCCTCCGTTTTCTTGTTCAACTTCTCCTCCAACTCTTTATACTCAGCCGTACCGCCTTTATATTTGTCCTGCTGCGATTCCAAGCCTTCTAATTCTTCCTGCACCAGATTCAATTTCCGCTCTAAATCCCCAATAATTCTCGGAAGCAGGGCATCAATTTGCGGTTGATAAAGCTGCTGCAACTCCGCACCCGAAATCGTCCGCAACCGCATCTGTGCCAGTCGCAAAGCCTCTGGACGGCTCAAACCTTCCCGACGATACTGATAGTAAAAAATCGAAAACAGCGAAGTAGCAAAATCATCCACCGCCCACAAAGTGCTCACCACACTCCGCGCCCCCGCACACAAAAACCCCGTACCCAAACTAAGCAGATTATCCGTAAATTCAGTCTTAGCTAAATTAGTTTCGCAGCAAGACATAAACACATCCGATAACTGCGGCAAGCGCCAACCAGGAGTCATCAATTCCCCTAACGTGATACTCCCGTCTCCTAAAAACAATCGCGATTCTAAAGGATTGTCCAAACGCGAGACAGCGTGGTGGCTGGAGTGCATGACATTCACTTTTTGGATCAGGTTTCGATAGGCGGCAACTTTAGCTTCTTTACTTCCTTTTAAGCGTTCAGGTTCAGGCACAATTTGGGCAACTTGTTCGCACTCAAAAGGAGTGAAATACAAATCATCCGTGGCATTTTCTACAATCCCGTATTTCGGCGATTCGATGGTTGGGCGTTGATGGCAATACTCCAAAATTCGGCAACTGGGAACATAACGAATCAGGAATTTATCACCAAGGAACCGGGGGTTTTCTTGCCCCCCCCTTCTTAAGGGGGGCTGGGGGGGATCAATCGGCAACGCAGCCAGCGGAATCTGATGCAAATACAAATGCGGAATCACAATCAATTCCTCAATCCCCTCCAAACAATTACCAATCAACTCATCAACCTTCAACCGCTGCGACAACTGAGACAAAAACTCACCCATCCCCTGTTGCCAAGCTTTCCGATCCCCCAAATAAGGCGACAACCAACTCTCATCAATCCACTTCTGAAAATTTCCCCAACCCTCTCCCTGACAAGTGTGAATCTGCGGCGCTTTATCCTTGTAAATCACAAAAACATGAGTGTCATCATCCGTCGTATAAAAACAGAGAATCGCCGTCTGCGAATTATCAATCAACTGCTGCATCGCCGCAAACTGCATCGGAACAACTTGAACTTGTCCCGCTAAAACCGGATCTAAACTGCGGATATTTTCCCAGATTTGCTGCTTCTCCCCTTCCAACTCTTGAATCTTCTTCGTGTAAGCAGAAGTATCCGCCCGATTCCGTGACGAACTCCCCACACCAGCTAATCCCTTATTCCCCTCCGATGGATTGCGGAGTTGTTCGACTTCTGCGTCAATTTCCTGCTGCTTGGCTTCAAATTCATCCAAATACTTTTGGACTGCGGGCGGGATTTCGCCGCTAGCATACAAGTCATTGCTGTGCATTAAATCCACTAACCGCTGAGCACGGGTTCTATCGCAATATTCTATGGCCTTTTCCAGTTGGTTGTTGTTGACAGCAGCTTGAATTGCCTTTTCGTAAACACCGATGGATTCTGCTATCATCTGTTGGCGGATATCGTCGGAAGTTGCCCAACTTCGGCTTTTTTCTACTGCTTGAATTGCTTTCTCGAATCCTTCAATGGCGATATCCCAGAAGCCAGCAGTGAAAGCGGTATTGCCGAGGTTTCTTCCAGTTGTGAGACAGTTTAAAGGGAAAGCCGTAGGAGTGTGAATTTCTAATGCTAAGCGATAACAGGAAATTGCCTCTTCAATATTCGCCGCCCTGACTCCCTCTATTCTGTCACTATAGGCATTCCCCAAATTATTTTGAGTCATAGCCCCATCTTCGGGATAATTCTCAGGGGTACGGACTTTTAAAGCTTCCCGATAACAGGCGATCGCAAGTTCAATATTCGCCGCCCTGACTCCCTCTATTCTGTCACTATAGGCA
>NZ_JAUBOV010000157.1:0-3791 GCF_036700405.1 Microcoleus sp. T3_D1 | reverse complement strand
TTAAAGCTTCCCGATAACAGGCGATCGCAAGTTCAATATTCGCCGCCCTGACTCCCTCTATTCTGTCACTATAGGCAGCCCCCAAATTATTTTGAGTCGTTGCCCATTTTTCGGGATAATTCTCAGGGGTATAGACTATTAAAGCTTCCCGATAACAGGCAATGCCTATTTCTAAATTCCATGCCCGCCGCCCCAGGGGAAACTGCTGAATTAAGTTGCCAAAATTGCCAATAACTGTTGCAAGTGATGCAGCTAGTTCTGATGTAACTTCTGTGAATTTAAATTTGGCCCAATTTTGTAATATTTGAGCAAAATTTAAATCCAATTTTTCTAGGTTTTCTTGCAAGATAGGATATACAACTTGAGGATTTCCTCGACTATCTGACGTTGCTTGCAACACCTCCATCAAGAAAGATAAATACTCTTCAGGAGTTGCTGTACTGCGGACATGATTTGCCAAATGTGCCGCCATATTCTGCAACCAACCTGCATTGGATTCGCCCTTTTCTGCCATATTCTCTGCTTTCGCTTCCATGACTCGCACAAAATCGGCATCAACTAACTCTCGATTGGCGTTGAGAATATCATTTTCTTCACCGTTAGGGCACTCAAGCAGGGCTTGAATCAGTTGGAGATAGGCGGCGAGGCGTTGTTCGTCCATTGGAGTTTACCTTTGATTCTGTGTATATATATCTATCGGCAATTTGGGGGGAAATTATGCAAAATTCCCGAAAAATTATAGGACTTACGCATAGGTGCCCAGAAACCGGGTTTTTACGACAATATTTCGTTTCCACCCGCAGATGTGGCCAAAAACCCGGTTTCTTCAGTGGCAGTGTAGGGGCCCAGAAACCGGGTTTTTACGACAATATTTCGTTTCCACCCGCAGATGTGGCCAAAAACCCGGTTTCTTCAGTCGCAGTGTAGGGTATTTGGTATGGCGTCGCTGTGAGACTTTCGATTTTGTTTCGAGATTGTTGATAGCCCGCCAAACGTAACAGCGAAACAACGCGGATGCTACCCAAATTTTCATCAAGTTTTAACTTCACCCTGCAACTACCTTTGTTTCACCAACAGGAATTTCGACATAACAATCTCTTGCCAACTCAGCCGCATAAGCAATACAAGCCAAAATATCTTCTCGTTCAATTCCCGGATATTCCTCAAGCAATTCTTCCACAGTCATGCCACTAGCGAGAAAGTCAAGAATCAGAGAAACCCAAATGCGATGGCCTCGAATACAGGGTTTGCCAAAACAGATATTCGAGTCAATTGAGATGCGAGACAGTAAATTATTTTGAGTCATGTTTTTTCAATTAGATATTTTCCATTGATTCATTGTAATGAATTTTAGGGTTGATTTGTGGGAACCCAGAAACCGGGTTTAAGATTTTCAGATATTGTAGGGGCGGGTTCACCAACCATCTCCGGTAAAAACCCACAATCTCGAAAACCCGCCCCCACCCCATGTAAAAATCCCAAAAACCAAATATTTTGACGGTATTTCGATATTGATGGCGGGGATGGGGCGGGTTTATGAGATTGTCGATTTGTATCAGATATTGTTGGTGAACCCGCCCCTACGAATCATGGTAATTTATCCAGATTTATGGGATGTTGCAGGTTTATGACAAGGCAAAATCATCACCATCTCCCCAAATCTCAGCTAATTTCTTCATCCACTTTTTAGCAATCCGATTCAGTTTCGCTTCCACTTTCGTATCAATATCTGAAGATTGATAACCAGATAAAGATGTCTCTTTATTTCCCAAATCGCCACTGCTAGCACCACTTCTCGCTAAAGCCTTCCCCCCTTCATATCCCCAGTCAGATTTCTCACTACTGTGAAAAACTCCATTCAGGATTGCCACAATTTCCGCAATAGATTTGTTTTGCAACTTCTCCCGAACTTGTGCTTGTACGGGGTCATCTTCTGCCAAATCCGATAGCAACTCTTCAATTTCACTTTGCAACAGCGGAATTGCCAACTCAATCCGATCCAAATAATCCAACAATTCCTCAATTGGTTTGAGATTAGTGAGAGAAATCTCTTCAGTTTCATCCAGAATTTCCACAGCCGGAATAAACCCCAAAAGTTGGACTTTATTGAAAGGTTCTGCAAAGCCAACAGCGATATAGGCAATGCGATTTTCCCGCACTTGTGGCAGAGAAATCGCCGATTCTCCGAGCTGAACCGGACAGCATTCTATCTTGCCAATCCCCGGCAAAACCAAATCGGCGACATCCAAAACCGCCCGCATTGCTGGATTCCAACTATCACCGCCATCAATATCGGTTTCCAGTTCCATCCATTCCAAGAAATAGTTAACCGCCCAAACCGCCAAGGTATTGAAATAAACCCGCTTCCCTTTTTGCGGATTAGCTTGCTCTGAAGCAAATTGCAGAGCCAAATTGCGGGCAGTTTGCTCCAGAGGAATTTCTAACAAATAAGTATCCATGCTATTCACCATTATTCCTCCGGTTGATATCCAAACTTAAGTGCAATCTCTTTGACGAGAGGCAAACCTGTTCTTTTCCAGTGAGACTTGAAAGTTTGATAGTTAATGTTTAACTCTTTGGCAATTACAGAAAATTTATCGGGAGGGTCTTTCAACAGCAAGCGCCGTGCTAGTACCTGACAATTTGCCTCCGGTTTGTTATCGGGATAACTGTTTCGCAGTTTTCCATCCGGGTCATCTTCAATATACTGCCAAAGTTTGCGACCGATGCGCTGCTTATTTTTCGATTGTTCTTGCTCAATCAGTTGCTCAATCCCAGTTTCCGTAGTATCATCTAGCACTCCTTCCGAATCAAAGTCTTCACCTTCACGGCTCGTCTGCGGAGCATCAGAACTAAAAGTAAAAGGCTGTCTACCACGTTGGCGGTAATAGTCAACAACTTTAAGTTTAATAATTTGATTTAACCGTTTAACAACTCTCTTTCGCAACTCATCATCAGCAGTATTTTCGAGGTCAAGTTGGTGTAAAAACCTAGAAAAAGTTTTGAAAAAACCCAAATAAGCTTCTTGCACCAATCCGTCGAAATCAGCATCAAGTATATTAAAATCGCGACGCTTGCGAAATCCCGTTAAATTGGGAAGAAGTTTGGACAATTCGTTTTTGAGTCTTTCCTGTTGCTCATTACTTCTCTCTTCGGGATTTTTCAAGAGTTGTAAAATTAGTCGCAGGCATTGGCACTGAATTTCTTCTTGTTGCTCATTACTCCTCTTACTCCTCTCTTCCGGGTTCTTCAAGAGTTGTAAGAGTTCGCGTAACTTTTCGTAGTTATTCACAGGCACGTTATGGCATGGGGATAATTCGATTATCCCAGAGAAAATAGCGCAGTAACGTGCCAGTAATAACAAAGTCAAGGAAATCGGCTTGAGTTCCCAATGCAGCCACAAGTTGAAGGTTGTGGCTACAGGAACTAAGCCTGGTAAAGGTTCGACGGGGGTATCATGTCTCGTCATAGTCCAGTTTTTTGGTGTTGATACATTGATGTCGCAGGTGTTGGCGAGTTTATGCAGATTCAGGGAAAATTTTTCCAGGCCTTTCGGTATACTCTTGTTCCGGCAGTCCGGCAGGGGTTGAAACCCCTGCCTCAAAGCGAAAGTCCTCTGAAGAGGACTGAAAAATTCATTAGTCCGGCAGTCCTCTTTAGAGGACTTTTGCTATTAGCCAGGGAATTCATTCCCTGGCGGCCTTTCGCTATCAGCTAGGGCGTCGGTTCAGTATTAGGAGTTGACAAAACAAACTGAAAATGATATGTGAATTGAAAAGCCTGTTAAATTC
>NZ_JAUBOV010000156.1:0-6217 GCF_036700405.1 Microcoleus sp. T3_D1 | reverse complement strand
GGAAATAGCTTTTTTGTGTTTTTCAGGTCAGCCAGTTGTATGGTTTGCCACTGTACATATCCGCCTTCAATGTTCGAGAAAACATCACCTTTCCTAGTCAAACGATTGCCTGATTTATCCTTTTTCCTGCCGTCTCTAGTTTGGACTCTCGTCAAAGGAGTATTTTTATAAATCTCCTCAATTGGGACTATCGAAACAATCAAGGGGCAGGCATTGATGGGCGTTCTCGTGGCTTCCCACCATCTAAATCTTTCACCGAGTCGGTAGTTGTACTGTCGGCGACAAAGTTCTAAGTGAGTCACTATCGTCGTTAGTTGGGCTTTTGTGGGTTTGAGGCGGTATTTGTAAGTTAGTTGCATTTCTAAACTTCCTATTTTCGACCTTTGCATAGTATAATTTATGTACGTTTAAAATGCAACATCAAATTACTATTTTAGCACTGGAAAGAACATCGAAAATCAAGATACTCCCGAAGATTGATTCATAGTAGGCAAGTCTAATTGTCGGCTTCCGTTCCTCCATCCGACGAGCCTTTCATCACGCTCGGTAATTCCCAACGGGGTACTTCGCAGCGCTCAGATATGTCCCCTGTGAATATACCGAGGGACTTCCCGGCTGGTAGTTAACAGGAGAAATCTATGATGGCAAATTTGAACAATCAGCCGTTATCTGACCAAAATCAGAAGCAAGTGCAGTCGCAAATCTCGGGTGTTTTAGTTGCACTAGACGACCCATTCGATAAGATGGTTTGGGATTACTGTTTGAGTCAAACATACCCACTATCGGAACAGATTAAGATTGTGCTGAGTGCTTTCTGGGGGCCGTTTGCTGCTAAAAATGCTAGCAAGTCTCCCGAGCGAGTGCGAGCGATCGCTTGTTATTCACTGCGACAATTAGCATCTCAACAAAAATTGATTGGCTCAGTGTTTGAACTGTCAAGTGAATCAAATAAACTTTCCGAAGTTATTGCTGTTCTCAAAAGGAAAAATAGTTGTGAGGCACTCAATCAAGCTTGTGTCTGTTCTCAATCTGTTTTAAATACTGCAATTCGGTGGGAGTAAGAGCCGTTGTTCTTTCTAACAAGTTGAGGATTTCTATCTCAAAAGGATCTAGATTTCCTAATTGGTGAAGTCGGTCAGTGCGATCGCAAATTTCTTGAAGTCCGGGTTGATTGTCTAGCGGTACAGCAGTGAGAGCCGAGTGCTTGAAGGTGTATGACTGCATAAGACATCTCCAAAATAGTAACAGTTCGTGGTAATATCACATCATAAAGCTTTTTTGACACAGAAACATGAGCGACATACTCAATCATATTGAAGAGCATCCTAAAGAAACACAGCGATTAATGGGTCTGGATTATGAGCAGTTACAACAATTAATCCAAAACGCGGAACGATTACATCATGAAAAACAAGCTTTACTAGAATCCAAGAAAGTTAGAATTATTGCTGGTGGAGGCGGTAGAAAACCCAAACTATCTGTGAGCGAACAAATAATTTTAACATTAGTCTATCTGAGGCATATGACAACATTTCAACTTCTGGGCATCCAGTTTGGAGTAAGCGAGTCTACAGCTAATGATACGTTTAATTATTGGTGGCCTCAATTGCGAGAATTGCTGCCATGTAGCTTACTTGAACAAGTAAAAAAAAACGCTGCTGACTATGAAATAGTCAAGGAAATACTCACAGAATATGAATTAATAGTAGATACCTACGAACAAGTCAGAGAAAGACCTGGAGATAAGGATGAACAAGAAAAATATTTCTCAGGCAAGAAGAGTAATCATACATTTAAAAGTCAAATAATTGTCATGCCAGATGGTAGAGATATCGTTGATGTTGTGGCAGGGAAACCTGGACCTAAAAGCGATATAACTTTATTCCGAGAAGAACGCTCACAGTTTGACCCTCAACAAAGATTTAAGGGAGATAAAGCTTACGTTGGAGAAGCTTTAATTACAACTCCGATTAAAAAACCCAGAAATCGAGAATTAACAACTGAACAAAAAGAACAAAACAAAGCATTTTCGGCTAAAAGAATCTTTGTTGAACATCGAATTCGCTCGCTCAAAATATTTCGAGTTGTCCAAGAAAGATTTAGGTTGAATCCCCAAAAATATGAGCAAGTAGTGTTGACGATTTGTGGAATAGTAAGGTTACGAATTAGAGCGCTAATATTACCATGAGAAATATCTGCTACATCATCAGGTTAAAATCAACGCAGATAACTAGATATTTTGGCTGAATTATCAACAATAAATATCTCAAAGCCTTATTATAGCGTACAGAGTAGCTAATTTAGGATGATTGCATTTACGTCATACAGCCTAGTTACACAAAGGCTTTAATTGTTTTTGGAGATGTCTATAGTAACGGTGGGGATGTGTCGCATCCACACAGTGGCGGTTTTCTCGCCCACTGACTGAATGCGGCCTAACCTGCCGTTAACATCTTCGCGATCGGGCGCGTACACCTCTACTAAGGAACCAATTTTAAGCATCAGGTGGTGAGCGATGGCAGGTTTATCTTCAGGCTTTACCGAACGACATTGCCCCTGTAAAGTTTTGGCAACTTGAGCCCGACGACTACGAGCATCATTTGCCAGTATAATTGGTATATTGCCAACATCTTAGCTAAAAACATCATCGATTGGCTTATAAACAACTATGCCAACTTCAACGATCAATGTTCAACTCAAAGAAATTATTGCCCAAATCCGCCAGGGATTAGAAAATCTTTATGGCGAACAGTTAATCCGAATCATTCTCTATGGTTCCCAAGCCAGAGGCGATGCTAGACCGGACTCCGATATTGATATATTAATCCTTCTCAAACAACCCTTCAATTACTCCCAAGAAAGCGAGCGTATTTCTGTTTTGATTGCCGATATATGCTTAGAACATACCGTCGTGATTAGCTGTATGTTTGCCACACTTCAGAAGTACCAAGAGTATGAAAGCGGTTTCTTTCGCAATATCCGTCGCGAAGGAGTCCCAATATGAACCCAGAGCAACAAAGGTTACTTGATAAAGCTGATAGAACTTTGCAGGCTGCACGGGTTTTATGTGAGCAAGGCTTTTTTGATTCTGCCGCTTCCCGCGCTTATTATGTGATGTTTTACATAGTCACTGCATTTTTAGAGTCAGAGAAATTATCTTATTCTCGCCACTCCGCTGTCATCGCCGGTTTCGGTCAAAAATTTGCTCGTTCGGGCCGCGTTCCGGTGCAGTTCCATCGTTACCTAATAGATGCCCAAAAAACTCGATTAGAAGCTGACTATAACGCTGATATACAAATCTCACAAACAGACGCAGTGCAAACAATAGATCGGGCAGAAGAAATGCTCAACTTTGCTTTGGCAAATATTGATTCTATTCCTCCATCCTCTCCTTGATTGAGTAGATAGCCTGCTTTCCACTCCTGCACCCGCCAACTAAAGAAACCGGGTTTTTCAGCAGATTCAACACTGCGATTCAGTATTTTCGTAAAAAACCCGGTTTCTGGGCCTCCCTCTTTGAGTCCTATATATTAACTTTTATTATAAAAACTCCGATTTTGCGTAAAAATACCCCGCGAAATCCCAATACACAATAGAAGGCTTTCACCTTCGGAGCAAATTCACTCCCCAAAAACTATGACAGCCACAACTATGCCGATCGCCCCGATCGCCCCTTACAGCCACCGTCTAGCCACCGCAACCGACGCAAAGGATCTGGCCCCTCTCTGGCAAGCATTCGCTGCTGAACGCGAATCGATCGACCCCTCAATGCTAGTCAAACCTAACTTTGAATTTGAAAAATACGTCATCAATTAAATCAAAAAACCCCTTTCTTTCTGCTGGTTATTAGAACACAGCGACAGCATCATCGGTTGTCTATTTATCTACTATTACGACGAAGCCCCGCCTGCAAATCTCCCCGAATATTTGATTCAGCAACACCATGAGGCACTCAATCAAGTTTGTGTCTATCCTCAATCTGTTCTAAATACTGCAATTCGGTGGGAGTAAGAACCGTTGCTCTTTCTAACAAGTTCAGAATTTCGACTTCAAACGGGTCTAGATTTCCTAATTGGTGAAGTCGGCCAGTGCGATCGCAAATTTCTTGAAGTCCGGGTTGATTTTCGAGCGGTACAACAGTGAGAGCCGAGTGTTTGAAGGTATGCAAGTTCATGGCAAGAGTAGGGATGTGCCGCATCCACACGGTAGCCGTTTTCTCGCCCACTGACTGAATGCGCCCCAACCGACCGTTAACGTCCTGGCGATCGGGCGCGTACACTTCCACCAAGGAACCAATTTTGAGCGTCAGGTGGTGGGCGATGGTAGGTTCACCTTCAGTTTTTACTTGTCGGTCGCGCCCCTGTAAAGTTTTGGCAACTTTAGTTGGGCGGCTCTTAACCTCAGCGGCTAAGGCAATAACTTCTTTTTTGGTCAGTCCAGCAGAGCGATTCAGTATTTTCCACTTCATATCCTCTCCTCCAATAGAACTCAGGGTGTCTACTGCTTTAGCAAACTGAGCGTCTCTGCGAATCGTTTTTGGGGATGCCAAGAAAAGCGCCCCCAACTTTTCCTCTGTTTTCAAGTGGTCATTTTGACCACTTGATTTTCTGTCCCCGCCACGGGGCTGCTTTGTCAGCTCGTACCAAGTGCCGCGCAAATAGCTAACCGATTCAGACGTGAGATTGCGGCGGCCCAGTTGATTGAGGAGCATCCAAACTTTGACGGCGTTAGGGCTGTCGAAAGACATCTCTACAGTTTGGTAGGGGATGCCGTGCGCGCTACAAATAGCATAGCGGTTGTGACCGTCAATCAGAATTTTCTCCTCAGTCCAGACCACCAAGGGGTCCCGACATCCTTCCTCAAGAATACTGGATTCTAAGGCAGCGAACTCGATCGCACTCAAAGGAGGGATGAGCGTTTGGAAATCTGGGTCAATCCGCAGGGAGTCTGCAACAGTGTGGTGGCGCTTTCCTGTTGAGCCTCGCAAAACTACGAACGGTTGACGCTGCTCGTTGTCCGATGTCTCCTGAGTTGGGTACATTTCCTTGTGCCTCCTGAAATAAGTCAGCCCTTAACTTGCCAGCAATAAAGCCAGACACCAGCTTGAAGAGTTTCGCTGGCATGGGTTTATTCCATACTATATATAGTAACATGGAAAGCAACTAACAATGTGGGATAATAAAGAAAATAGAGAAAGGACAATGTTGCCAAATGCCCCCAAGAAAAGGAACGCAGCTCCACCCGAACTCTCTGGCTAATTTGAAGTTAGGCGGAGGCGAACCTCGATATGAGGAGCCAAAAAAGCAAAGGAACATTCAGGTAACATCTGCGGGGTGGGAAGGTTTTCGAGCTGTTGCCAGAGAGCGGGGATTGAGCTTGAGCGAGTTAATCGAACAGATTGGTAGGCGAAAGATTACTTTGACTGACGCCGAGGAACAGAGCCACAAACAACCCACAGCAAACCTTTCAGGTATGGCGGGGCTTTGAATAAAGATGTACATTGCCGTCGGATGAGGAACAAACACAATGGTTCAATCACCTCCAAAACTTATAACTGTTGATGAATTTATTAGTAACTACGGCGACAGCGATTGTTACGAACTGATTGATGGTGAATTAACCGAAATGGAACCAACAGGGCCACACGAACAAGTATCTGGGTTTTTGGGACGAAAACTGAATGTAGAAATTGACCGCCTGGATCTACCCTACCTTATCCCCCCTCGCTGTCTCATCAAACTATTAGGAACAGCAACAGCCTTTCGCCCCGATGTGCTTGTATTAGACCAAACTCGACTAATTAATGAACCTTTGTGGCAACAAGAACCTGTAATTACATCAGGTTCCTCAATTAAACTGATTGCTGAAGTCGTTAGCACCAACTGGCAAAACGATTACGCTCGCAAAGTTGAAGATTACGCCCTGCTTGGAGTGCCTGAGTATTGGATTGTTGACTATTTGGGCATTGGTGGCAGAGAATATATTGGCAAACCCAAACAGCCGACAGTTACAATTTGTACGCTGCGAGAAGACGAGTATCAAAAACAGTTGTTTCAAAATGACGATCTGCTTATTTCCTCAATCTTTCCCGACTTGCAATTAACAGCGCAACAAATCTTCGCGGCAGGCAGATATGCTGCTAAGCTGTTCAGCATCTAAAACGCATATTGTATGGTATACTATGATAATTTTCCGATAAAGTCAATGCCTACTAAAA